>NZ_JAPVZA010000024.1:0-24110 GCF_041432115.1 Streptococcus sp. 27098_8_12 | reverse complement strand
TCTATCTTACAAATTACGCAAAGCGTCTTCCAAGGCTGTTTTTTGTTGTGTTTTTTCGTCAATTTCCTTGATGATGCGAGCAGGGACACCAGCTACGACCACATTTTCAGGAACATCTTGAGTAACGATAGCTCCAGCGGCAACGACTGAACCGTTCCCTACTTGAACCCCTTCAATCACAACTGCATTGGCACCGACCAAGACATTATCACCGATCCGAACAGGCTCAGCAGAAGCTGGCTCAATGACACCTGCAAGAACGGCACCTGCACCGATGTGGCTGTTTTTACCAACTGTTGCACGGCCACCAAGGATAGCCCCCATATCAATCATGGTTCCTGCACCGATTTCAGCACCAATATTGATGACAGCCCCCATCATCACGACAGCATTGTCTTCGATGGTCACTTGGTCACGGATAATAGCACCTGGTTCAATACGTGCATTTAGATAGCGCTTATCCAGCAAGGGAACAGCTGAATTACGGCCATCTTGTTCGACCACATAATCCTTGTTCTCTGTCAAGTTGGCAAGAAGGGGCTCGATATCTTTCCAGTCACCGAACAAAACATTGCCAAGCTTGGTGACAGAAGCAGGAACAGCTGTTGCCAATTCCCCTTCAAAGGTTACTTTCACATTTGTTTTCTTTTCTGCATTTCCAATAAAAGCGATAATTTCTTGTGCAGACATTTTTTGTGCAGTCATGAGATTCTCCATTCATTTCAATTAAAGGTATCCATATTATACCACAAACCCAAAGAGATGAACACCTAAGGCGAAGTGCTTGTAGCCGAATCCTCCAGGCCTGTCATTTCACTAATGGTGCGATTGCTTCCAAAATGAATAATGACTGAGTGCGAATCAGAAAGTTTATAGTAAAAGATTAAGAAGGACTCTGAACTCATCATACTCGACCAAGAAACACGGCTAGGAATTCCTACGGTATTCACAAGATCTGCATAGCTGGTTCCTATTTTAATATTGGCAAAATCCTCTCTGTTCAAACTGCCATTTTTATTGGCTAATCGCTCACTGTTTAGGTTCTCAAAATCAAGAGAAGATAAACGGTCACCAACAATATTTGAAAGTAAAACTGTTACGGAAGAAGGAGATCCTTCCGACTGATAATCCAATTGTGTCATAAAAGGACTGACACCACCTTCTTGGTAGGTTTCTTCCCCACCACTAGCCTTCCCCAGTACAGCTACCACATCCTGCGGAGACAGATAAGTTGAAGAGGTACGGCCTTGATCCCCCTCACTTAAACCAGGAATCAAGGAAATCGCCTTCTCATAGGTCACTTGAAACTGAAATTCCCCCTCCGGAGCAATCAAGGTACTCGTGCCACTCCTCAAGGTTTCCTTTCTGGTTCCAAAAGACCGGCCAGTACTTCCGTATTCACTAGTAGTAGAAGAAGGAGCTTCCTCACTATGGATACCTCCTGAAGCCAGATAGGCAAATAATCCCAGCATGGCCAATAATCCAAAAAAGGCTGCTAGCGAAGACCCTCCACTATTAGAGGAAGGAGAGTAGGTTTTCGTCCTATCCGATTGGGAGTCTAGCACCGTTTGCCTTGGTTCTGAATGCCTGCTTCCCCCTATTGAAGCCAGATCGGCTTCTGAAATCAAGCGACTCCCACCCTGGTGCTCTACTTTTTTCTCAGCTGAAGGAGACTGCCCTATTGTATCTTGTGCTGGTGTTTCTGACCTTGCTTCTTCTGTTAGTGGTGTAGCAAGAACGACCTGAGCTGATTCGTCTTCAGGTGTAGCAAATGAGCCTTCCTTTGGATCATACGATTCCTTCTTCACACCAATCGCTGGTTCGTCTTTTCGTTCCTCTTCTTGTTTCACCTCTTCCTGAAAAGCAGGGACTTCTACCACTTCTGGCTCTTTTGTGAGCGTATCTTCTAGCTTCTCAGGACTTCCTTTTTCTAAGGGTGCTTCTTTCGGCTGGCCTTTCGAAAACCGACTCTGGTGCTCATTTCGTAGATGCGACCAGTCTTTATTTCCCATTGTCCTCTCCTTTTATTTAAAATGCTTCGGCTGATTTTTTTACTGTGCTGTAGATGTAGAGGAAGCTGGTGTGGTCGCTACCTCTTTCGATTTGATATCCTTGATGGTTTGCCGGCTATCAAAATGGATTTGAACCGTTTGAGAATCCGATAATCGATAGGTAAAGGAAGGCGCTTCCCCGTAACCTAAAAGCCCAGATACATATATTTCATCCGGAATCCCTACCGTATTGAGTAGGTCTAAATAAGGCATTCCGACCTTGATAGTGGCAAAATCGTCCTTCGTCAAGCTCCCATTCTTATTCGCAAATCGGTCACTTTTTAAGTGTTTCAAACTTAAAAGAGAGATCCTGTAAAAGGCACCTGTTTTTTCAAGAAGAACCTTCCCATCTGCATCCTTTGATTGGTAATCTAATGTCAGCAAAAAGGGACTGGAACTGCTATCACTATACGTTGCTTCCCCACTCCTCGCTTTACCTAATGCTGCAACGACATCTTGTGGGTCTACCGTCCCAAAAGAGGTCTTTTTTTCTTCCACTGCAAAATTAGGAATGAGAGACATGGCCTTTTCATAGGTTGGCTGAAATTGAAATTCATTAGCTGAGGCGATATAAGAACTATTTTCACTGGTCAGATATTCCGTTCTGATACCATCACGTGATAAACCATTGATCCCCTCACTCGAAGAAGATGAAGAAGAGCTTTTATTAACTTCGTTTTGAAGCACAAACACAAAAGCCATTAACAAGGCGAACCACCCAAAAAATCGCAAAAGCGAACCAATCCCCTCTTTTGAGGAAGAAGGGGAAGACGCCATCGTATCTGAATGGCTTCTAGTATCCTGATGATTGTCCATCCCTATTGAAGCAAGGTCAGCCTCTGAAATCAAGCGGCTCCCACCCTGGTGAGAGGAAGCTGCCTTGATGTCTGTCCGTTGATCGTCCAATGATGTCTCCTTTCTTATACCAACACCAATTTCTTGGCTTTTTTCTTGAATTCCATCACCACTTCTGGCTGTCCTGGTAGCTGGTAAGTCGCGCGATAGCCCATTCCGCCATCTGGCATTTCCCCCCAGACCAATCGTTGGGGATTTCCTAGTTTCTTAATGAGCTGGGCGAATTCTGTACCTTTTTTCTCTTTTTCAGTAGTGATTTCTTTCTCACTGTTTGTCTTCTCTTTTACATCCAACAAATTCGTCGCATCCACCATCGTCAAGCGATACCCCTGGTCTCTTTCCTGTTCAAACCACAAGGTCACACTTTTCTTGCCCTGATCGGTTTGCTTAGCCGCATAGGTTAAGACGAGAACCGTTTTATCCCCTTGGGCTGTCTTAGTGTAGCGAACTTTTTGAGCTTTTCCCCATTCCGTCACAACTGTTTCCAAGCGGGTTCCTGGTTGCTGACTCTGCTTGAGACGAACTTTCAAATTCGCCACAGCTTCGATGGTCCATTTAAACTGTTTGATTTCTTGTTCCTTGCTGACCAAATTCTTGTGATCCTTTGGCTGGAAATGAGTCAGTGTTTGGTCCTCCTTGGTATCGGTTCCTTGCTCTTGCACCTGGATGCTTGCAATCGCAAGTAAGAGCCCTAAAACAAAACACAAAAACGGCAACAAGAGTTCTTTTCGATTCTTTTTCATCCACTCGATCATCTGCTTCACCCCTTCTTCGTCAAACGATACTGACCAGTCTGGTCGCGTTCAAAGGTCAAAGAGACCAGTCCATCTGTCACCTGATAAGACAGGGCTAGGACTTGCTTGTCCTTTTCAGAGGTCAAACTAAGAGAATTGGGAAGACCTGATTTTTTCAAGACATCTTCTACTGCTATCCCCTTTTCCTTTTTTCCATCTAGCGTCTGATAGCCTGTAAAATCTGCCAGTTTTAAGTTCTTTTTGCTCTGATAGTGAGCCGACTTGGGCGCAAATCCTTGAATCGAGCTCAAATAAAAGGTATCATCCTGCCTTTGAAATTCTATGGTATAAGGATGAATCCCCTGCACAGGAATCCCATAGCCTAGCTGGACTTGCGCTCCAAAACTCGTATCTTCTTGTGTAAAACTCGCTGCTTTTCCAAATTTTTTGATGAAGGCAGACAAAGTCACCCAATTTTTTTGTGTCTTTCCTTCTCCCTTTGCAAGCTCTAATGACAACAAGTCTTCTAGAGCCGGCTCTTTGGAAGAAGGAGCGACAAATTGTTGGCTAGCTTCTTGCATTCGAGATAGGCTCAGCAAACGGTCTTTTGGCAAGGTTTTCACTGGATGAATCATAAACACCAAGCAAACACCAACCATAAAAGCCAGCAAAGCACTTGCAGCTTTTTGGAGGATCCGCTTATGATGTTCTATCCACTGTTTCATTTCTTCCATCCTTCATGCTCTTTCTATTCAAACTCCTTCTATTGTATAGAAAATTAGCGTATTTGTCTCGTCTTATCCCAAAAAAGAGGCGCTTGCCTCTTTCTTGTCTGATCCGTTTAGTAGCTGTCTTTACTGCTCAAGAGGAAATCTCCATTTTCTTGGCGAATAAAGGTCAAATCCACGTAGTCCCCATTTTTCTTTTGGAAGTCCATGACCAACTCTATCTCGTCTGAATCATCAGATAAACTCACCGTCAGATTGACTGCATCACCGTATTTTTCTAAAAGCTCTTTGTAAGAGGTCCCTCCAGCACCGGTTTCACTATCTCCAACCTTGAACCCATCTGCAAAGTTATCCTCAACCGTAAGATTTTTCCCAAATTGATTAAATTCAAATTTGACAAGCTGGAATTCTTTCCCTTTCTTAGAGTAAGTCGCTTTGACCTCTTTATTATAAGAGTTATCATCCCAAAATAATTTCAATTCTCCACTTTCAAATTGAACGGAGCTAGCTTTCCCATAAGCTTCAATCATTTCCTCAGGAGTCTCCCCAGCATCACTTCCTGTTAAAAACTGAAGTTGCTCGATATCAGACTGTTTCCAGCTAAAATCAACTTCCGCGTCTTCTGCGGTCAATTGATCCAAATCGATATTGGAAGACGAACCAGACTGGTTACCTGACCAAGAAGTCTGCTTTCTAGATGATGACGTGCTAGGGCTAGCATGACCAATCAAATAGCCACTGACTCCACCGATAAGAAGCCCAACTAAAATCCCAAGGGCAAAACGAATCGCCTTCTTGTCTGCAGTATCCATCGGTCTTCCAACAGGAGAAAGAGGAGCTTGTGGAATAGGTGTCTCAGGAACAGGCACTGTTTGCGGACCAACTGGCTCAGCTGCCATGTTTTGAGGAGCTTGAGGCGCAGGTTGGAATGGAGGAGTCGGTTGGGGAGTAGCAACTACATCCGGATGTTCTCCAACAGTTGCTTCATCCACCTTTGGAGGCTCCACTGTTTCTGAAACAGCTGGCTCGTCTGCTTCTTCTTTCATTGCTTTCATCTCCGTCACTGAAAGGCCACTAACTTCTGGAACAACCAAGTCTTCGGCTTCTTCTTTTGGGACAAAGGCTGGCGCAGCCACATCAAAATGCGGTGTCCCATCTAAGGGAGTATCTTTCATAAATTGTTCTTGATCTTTCTCGGACATTTCGAATTCTCCTTTTTATTCTTCTCTTCTACTATAACATAAAACCTATCAAGGACCAACTCCTGTCTTGATGGACTAAAAAAGATCGGAGGGATATCCGACCTTTTAGATGCTTATCTTAAAATTTCTTGCGAAGGGAGACAATAGCAATCAGTTAACCATATGATTGAGAAACATAACTAGATCGTGTTTTTATAATTGATTCCAGGGGACAAAAATATGAGTTTGTTTAGCAAGTAAAAAAACGACCTCTTGCGAGATCGTTTTGTCTATTGATTAAAGACGAGCGTTGAGTTCTGCTCCAAGTTCTTCAAATCCTGGTTTACCAAGAAGGGCAAACATATTTTTCTTGTAGGCTTCAACACCTGGTTGGTCAAATGGGTTGATCGCGTTCAAGTAACCTGAAAGGGCGATGGCCAACTCGAAGAAGTAGATGGCATAACCAAGAGTGAAGGCATCTTGCTCAGGAAGAGTTACGTACATGTTTGGCACGTCACCGTCTGTGTGGGCAAGAAGAACACCGTCAGTTGCTTTTTTGTTTACAAAGTCAACGTCTTTCCCTTGAAGGTAACCAAGTCCATCAAGGTCTTCTTCCAATGTAGGGATGATCACGTTCTTACGTGGTTTGTCCACACGGACAACTGTTTCAAACATGATACGAGTTCCTTCTTGGATAAATTGACCCAATGAGTGCAAGTCTGTTGAGAAGTTTGCTGAAGTTGGGTAAATACCTTTTTGGTCTTTTCCTTCTGTTCAGGCACACCTTATGGATGCATCTGCTGGAAATTCCCTTGCACTGGCTGGCTAGTTTGATTGACTTCAAGCTCTTTGCGCTTGACCTTGACCGTCTTTTTCTGGCATGCTTTTATCCTTATAAATTTTGTTGATTTGTCATATTGCGAAAACATTGAAAAACAATGACAAATTTTACAATATTAAAACATAAATTATTTTCCCTATCAAAAAGGGAGTGGGAAAGAACTTCAAACAAGTTAAAAAGTTCATCTTCCCACCCCCGCACAGTTGATCAGGCAATCTTTGGGGCTTAAAAAGCGAAGGAAGATGCCAATCAACCACCGCGTCATCTATTTTTTCTAATTTAGACCCAGAAGCCTGGACTTTTTGTCCAAGCTCTGAATCAATTTTTTTGACTTTTATGTTTCTAAATTGCTTGATTTTAAATTTTGTTATGGTCAAGCAGTTTCGAAAATCTGAATGGTAGAGTCCTTTTCAATTACTACTGCTTGGTCTGCTGCAACATGGAGAGTGCCCGGCAGGCTGCCCTCTTTTGAACCATCAAAAGAAATCGTGATATGGCCCAGTCCAGTTAAATTTTTTTCTACTACATTTCCTACGGCAGTAATCGAATATTCCTGACTATCTACCACCAGCTTTCCACCTTCTAGTATTGCACCTAGAAGATTTTTGTTATCGATTTTAAAACAATACTCTGCTAAGTCTTCCGGAGCTTCTTCTCCAAACAAAATGAGCATATTGGCATCTTGAATCATATTCTGAGCTTCAGGCCCCACTTGAATTACTTTAGCTTCAAAAATTTTCTTCATCTAATTCCTATTCATCCTTTCTCAAATCTGTCATAAACTTATGCTTATAGATAAGTTTAACATAATAGTTGCTATGTTTACGTGCATCTATCAAAGGTTTACTGATAAAGGCCAATACTAGCTATCCAAGCTACTAGCACCCGCGGAACACCATTGAGAAAGCGTGAATAAAGCACAGAAGGGACACCAACCTCAACTGTTTCAGCCTTGGCTTCAGATAGACCGAGTGCTACAGGAATGAAATCACAACCGTTTTGAGTGTTGATAGCAAATATAGCTGGCAGAGCCATTTGGGGCGGAATATTCCCTTTGCCGATTTCAACTCCAATTAAGGTTCCAATAATCTGACTGATAACAGCTCCGGGGCCTAACAAAGGAGATAGGAATGGCAAGGAACAGATAAAGCCAATCAAAATGAGTCCCCAGATGTTCCCAGCTAGGGGAACCATTAATTTTGCCAGCCAATTTCCAACACCTGAACCTTGAATAACCCCAATCAGCAAGGAAACAAAGGCCATGAAAGGAATGATCGTGTTGAGCATTGTTTGGATGGCTTCACGAGCAGCCTGGTTGAAAGTCGCAACGACCTTCCCAGCGCCCATCCCAATTCTTGCTACAATACTTGTTTCAGCTTTTTGCTCTGTAATTTTTTTACTAGTATCGTAAGTTGGCTTTTCTGTTACCACAGTTGTCGCTTTTTCGTCTTCATTAGCAGCAGAAATTTGATTAAGGCCAACTGCTGACACATAGATTTCCTCGGTTATATATTGAGCTAGAGGCCCACTTTTCCCTGTAGCTACAATATTTATTGTAGGGATCCCCTTTTTAGGATAAATACCACAGCGAAGAGTACCGCCACAATCCACGATTGCTAAAGCAATTTCCTCATCTGGGATAGAAGTTTTAAACCCATTAACAGCTTCCATACCGGTCAAATCAGCAATTTTATCCACAATATCTGGCTTTTCTCCTCCGCCAGTGATATAGATGAATTTATGCTTAGCTTCACTAGGTGTAATGACCAAAGGTCCTCCGAAACCGCCATTTCCTTTAACAACTTTTATACTCTTATATGACATAATTTCACTCTTTCTATAAATCAAATGTTTTACTCAAGGTAACACCTTGCTGTTTTGCTACATAAGCAGTTGTAAAATCGGTCACCCAACCGCCTACAAAGTTCATGACAAGCCCAACAAGCATGTAACGAATGGCTAAGTCCATTTGACTTAAACCTAAAGTTTGAATTCCTGTTGCAATTCCCATCCATACAAACAATTCCCCAGGATTGATATGCGGAAATACACCATTTGAAGTATGGCAGAACTGCATCTGAGCTGCTACAAAACTAGGTTTATAATATTCTGGTAAGAAACGTCCCATACTGATTGCCATCGGATTCCCCAGCATAAAGGCTGAAATGAAAGGTAAAATCATATACCGGCTAACAGGATTTTTGGCAGAAATCTTAGCCAGGGAATTGACCTTCTCTTCTCCCAAGAAAGCGATAAGGGTATTCATTGCAATCAATAGCATTAAGACAAGCGGTACAATATTTGTCATCCAGCTAATAAAGGTTTCTCCACCTAATTGGAAGAGTTTCATAAAACTCTCTGCAAAATTTGTAATGTGATTCATAAGGAACTCCCTTTCTTATTTTTTTTAAATAACTGTTTAATAGATAATTGTAAGTAATTCGCATAAAAGCCGAATCCCAGAAAAGAATCAGATGAACTTGTCTCTTTCTCAATACCTGCCTCATGCCAAAGATAGACTTTTCTAGCATCTTCTATGGCTGATTGCATCAACTTATTTTCTTTTCTCACAAGAGGATTATACTTGTCAAAATAATGGATGTCTTCTCCAACATAATCGTCCATATTTTGAAAACGTGCTAAGATTGTGACTCCTTGCATTTTGCTAGCTTTAAGAACCCGACCGTTTTCATCAACCGCGAACATGACAATCGTACCGGATTTGATTCTTCCGGACTTCCTGCCAATCGCTACGCGCCCCAGTCTTCGGAGCATCGTATAGGTCTTATTGAAGTCTTTGAGTTGCTGCCAGCCGAGGAACATTTGAAATATATAAGCTGCCATGACAAATACAGCGAAAATTATTAGCGAATTCATTAAAATACTCCTTTGCTCTTAGAAAATGATAGAAACTCTGTCTCTGTTTCTACAGCCCTCAAAGCTTCTTTTAGAGAAGGCTCTCCTGCAATTCGAAAAATGTCGTCATACAATTCCAGCAATTCACTCTCCATTTTGCTTTCAATTTCTGAGGGAATGGCGACTAGAAAGATAAATTCAATCCAATCATCTCCTTTTTGATAAGGCTCTTCTAGCTTTCCAAACATTAAAATAGTCTTTGCATAACCCTGGTTAATTGTATGGGGGAAGGCAATTCCTCCACCAAAAATGGTTGATTGTTTTTTCTCCCTATCAATTATCCGATTTCTAAAACCTTCATCAATCATCTGAAGTTTCTCTAACTCTGCAACCATATTTAGCAAGTATTGCTGATAGGTTTTTTGGGGACTCAACCGAAGAAAACGTAAGCTGACTGTTTCTAGATTTTTTTGATGAAAAGCATTGGCCCTCTGCCATTCTTCCCGCAGCCATTGATCATCAAAAAGATGATTAACTTGAATGACTGGAGATTTAGAATCTTTATATTTTAGAGGAACTGTCGTAAAAATCGCGAAATAGTCCTGATTCAAATCCAGATTAAAATCCTCTTCAGAATACTGAGTAATGTCTACATCATTTCCAAGGATTCGTCTGAGTTGCTGAATAATCATCGCAGCAGTTCCTCTTCCTGTTGTGCAAACTACTGCTATCTGCTTGCGAGAACCATTTACAACAGAGTTTTGCTTTCTTAAAATCATTTCAAAATACAAAGCCAGATATCCGATTTCAGATAATTCCAATTCAGAACCAAAAATTGCAGACAGTTCTTCTCCAGCAATTTTCGCCATTTCAAAAGCAAAAGGATATTGAGTTTGAACCTCGCCATGGAATATATCATTAGCTTGCACATGGAAAATCAGTCGATTGATTAAGGGGCCTAGATGAGACTTGATTTCTTCAAATAATTCTTCATCATCAAAGTTAACCAACATTGTTTCTTTGACTTTCTTGACAATCCCTTGAAAAATGTTTGCAAGCTGTTCAGATTGATAAGACGGCTTGCTTAAAGTGTCAATAAAACGGATATTAAACGGAAAACACAAAAAGTCTATTTCAAACTGACTGAGGGAAATCTTATAAGTCATCTCAATATGATAGATTAATTTTTCAACCAAAGGTGTCTCTGTTAAATCATTCCTATAGTAAGGAATAGGGCAACTCAACACCCTAGATGCATAAATACGCTCCACCATAATTGAAATTGTCTTTCGAAGGAGTTCCTTTGTTTCTTTCGGGATTTTATACTCCTGGAGTAGCGTCTCCAGAAAAGAAGATGTTGCCTCGGTGAGTGTCTTTCCTTCAAAGTAAGGGGCCACTTGGTGAATATAGAGCAAGCGCAAATTCAGCTCGGACCCCAAGACCTCCAGCCCACGGTTGGGCTTTCCTGAAATAGTGATAGAGTAACTCTCTGCCAAAGATTTTACTTGTTTTAAATCCTTATTAAGGGTACTTCTACTAACACCTGCCTCCTCAGCCAAGTCGTCAATAAGAAGAGGGGAGGTTGACTTAATTAAACGTTTTAGTAAATAGGCAATTCTTTTACTGGAAGAATTGAAGTCACTCTCCCGTTTTAAACTACCAGATAAAATCCTTTCCAACTCAGTATAGTCATACACCTCTAACATTAACTTATCATCTTGTGAGATAATCTGGATACTCGGAGCCAAAACATCATTTAATTGTTGGATACTCTTTTGCAAGGTTTGCATACTAATATCCAGCTCTGAGCGCATATCTACTAAGGAATAAGTTGGCTGTGAGACCATTTTTTCTAAAATGTTATACCATCGATTTACTATGGTCAACTCTCTTCCTCACCTTCATTTTTTTAACCGCGAGTTTTCCCTCCGGCAATATTTGTAGTGACTCCAGTTATATAGCTAGAACGGTCTGAAATATAGAATGCTACAAGGTCAGCTACTTCCCGTAGTTTACCACTTCGTCCCAAAGGAGTTGTTGAAGTTGAAGCATAACCAGCTCGAATATCTTCTACCGTCTTTCCACGGGTATAAGCAAGAGCTTCCTCATAAGAAAGAGTTCGAAGTCCCGTAGCTTCCATAATTCCTGGAGCAATTCCAACCACACGTACACCATGCTTACCCAGCTCTTTTGCCCATGAACGAGTGTAACTATAGACTGCTGCTTTTGTGGCAGCATAGGCACTTTGTCCTTCAGAACCTTCCAAGCCTGCTTCTGAAGCCATGTTCACAATTACACCTTTTCCATTTTTCACTAAAATACGTCCCACTGCCTGACTAACCAGATACAAACCTTTTTGATTAATCATCGTTACTTTTTCGAACGTCTCATCGTCCAATTCGTAAGGACCTTTAGGATTTTCTGCATCGATTAATAATCTAGGGATATTAATCCCTGCATTATTGACCACTGCATCAATATTGCCAAATCTTTCAACTATTTTGGCAACACCCTCTTCTACTTCAGAGCGAGAAGTTACATCAACTTTCACAAATAATAGATTTGGATGACGCAAATCGTTGTCGCTAAGATCGAAATTCGCTACATTGACACCTAATTCCAGCAATTCTTCAACGATTGCCTTACCGATCCCAGATGACGCGCCAGTCACAAGAACTGTTTTGCCTTTTATGTTTAACCAATCATTCATTTTGATACCTCTCAAATTTTATTTACAAGGCAATTATACAGCGCTTTCATAAAAGAATTAAGACACTCTTTTTTATACTGTTCAAAAAAATAATAAACTAATTATGAGGCTTGTAGTAAAAAATCCACAAGAAATGAACTTGTGGATCTCTTTTTATACTCTAAATGAACTCAAGGCATATAAGAATCAAAGGCGTGCATTCAACTCAGCACCCAGCTCTTCAAAGCCTGGTTTTCCAAGAAGGGCAAACATGTTTTTCTTATAAGCCTCAACTCCAGGCTGGTCAAATGGATTGATACCATTCAGGTAGCCAGAAAGAGCAATAGCCAACTCAAAGAAGTAAATAGTGTAGCCCAAAGTGAACTCATCTTGCTCAGGCAGTGTCACAAACATATTTGGAACTCCACCATCAGTGTGTGCTAACAGCACTCCATCTGTAGCTTTTTTATTGACAAAGTCAACATCTTTTCCTTGCAAGTAGCCAAGACCGTCCAAGTCTTCTGCCAATTCAGGAATCAGCACATTTTTGCGAGGTTTATCTACACGTACAACTGTTTCAAAGAGGATACGGGTACCTTCCTGGATAAATTGTCCCAGAGAGTGCAAGTCTGTTGAGAAGTTGGCTGAAGTTGGGTAAATCCCTTTTTGGTCTTTCCCTTCTGACTCACCAGCCAGTTGCTTCCACCACTCAGAGAAGTATTGCAGAGATGGTTCATAGTTAGCTAGAACTTCTGTCAGATAACCTTTACGGTACAAGATATTGCGTACAACTGCATATTGATATGCTTCATTTTCAGCCAACTTATCAGAAGCATAAGCCTTGCGAGCAGCATTTGCTCCTTCCATTAACTTGCTGATATCAGCCCCTGCAGCTGCGATTGGCAAGAGTCCCACTGCTGTCAATACTGTAAAACGACCACCTACACTATCAGGCACTACAAAAGTATCCCAGCCATTAGCATCTGCTTCAACCTTAACTGCACCTTTAGCGCGGTCTGTAGTTGCATAAATCCGTTTATTTGCTTCTTCCTGACCATACTTCTTAACCAAGAGTTCTTTGAAGACACGGAAAGCAATAGCAGGCTCTGTAGTCGTTCCTGACTTAGAAATAACGTTGACAGAGAAATCTTTGTCTGATACATAGTCTACCAAATCAGCCAAATAGCTTGAAGAAATAGAATTTCCAGCATAGAGGATTTGAGGTGCCTTGCGTTCTTCCTTGCTTTGTAGATTTACAAAAGAATTATTCAAGAAATCAATAGCTGCACGAGCTCCTAAATAGGAACCACCAATACCGATTACGATCAATACCTCACTATCAGATTGGATTTTAGCAGCAGCCTTTTGAATACGAGCAAATTCATCTTTGTCATATTCTTCAGGCAAGTTCAACCAACCAGTCATTTCTGCCCCAGGACCTGTACCATTTCGCAGAGCAGAATCTGCAGCAGTCACTTGAGGCTGCATATAATCTAGTTCATGTGGTGCTACAAATTTATCTAACACCTTTGAGTAGTCAAATTTAATATGTGACATGTTTATCCTCCAATTGTTCTTTTCTTTTATGATAACGCTTTAAGAAAAAATAAGCAAGTGCTTTCACTATTTTAAAACGTTTACATTTTATATTCTATACTATTTTTCTAAATAAGCTAACCTTAGGACATAACCGAGAGCACTCGTTTGCGTAAGTCAACAAATTTTAGGCCTATTGAGAAGAACAATTTTGATTGACAAGAAAACAAATACGCTTCTTAAGATTGGATGTCAGCTGAATTCATTTCAGGTCCGTTCAAACTAGATTCGCTGCTCCAATATTCATCTGCACCTTTTAGGCTTGATTCATTATACTTCGGAACCTAGTTCTCACTTTGTTCGAACTGCGTCAATGCACCTAAGTTCATCCGCGTCCGTTGGACTTGATTCACTAAGGGCTATCATAGGTTTACAGCTTTTTCCCTAACGGGAAAAACTGCATCCATTGCTCTAGGATTCGTCTGCGTCCCTTGGACTTGACGCATCAAGAGCAATAGAAAAGAGCACACAGTTCACTTCGCTTAGGGCTGCTGGATTCCTCCCCTGACCCGCTTCACGCAGAACTGTTGCTCCGATAGGTATTATATCATAATTTGTTCGATTTGCAAAGGTCCGGTTTTTATTCTTGTGTTTCGGCCTTGGCTGCGAGTTTGGCTTGTTTTTTTCGTTCTCGACCTTGGCGGAAGAAGGTCTGCATGATGGCTGCACATTCTGCTTCCAAGATTCCTGTTTCTACTTCGACTCGGTGATTGAGGCGTTCATCTGCCAAAATGTCGTAGAGACTACCTGCTCCACCGAACTTCTGATTGGTCGCCCCGTAAATCACCTGGGGAATCCGAGCTAGACCAATGGCACCACTACACATGACACAGGGCTCAATCGTGACAAAAAGCGTCGTATCCAGCAGGCGCCAGCTATTTTCACGCTGATTGGCCTCCTCGATCGCCATGATTTCCGCATGCATGACCGCCCGCTGCAGCTCCTCACGCGCATTATGTCCACGCCCGATAATCTGACCATCCTTGACCAAGACACAGCCAATCGGTATTTCATCATTGGCGAGGGCAATCTCCGCCTCCTTCAGGGCTTCCCTCATAAACATCGCTTTTTCCTCTATCGTGTAGTCCATCTCTTCCTTCTTCCTTTTAGTTTCTTTGTTCATTATACCATAGGCAGCTTACGACTCACAAAAAAAGCCGCCGATTGGGCGACTCTTATGGGAGATTATTATGAAAAAGTTTAGGAGGTTTAAACAAAGTTAGGAGGTCTTTGTTTATGCTTCTAGTATAGCTGGCCTATCTTAAATAAAGCTTAAGTTCTCTGAGTATTGATGATTTTGGAAATATCACCACTTAGAATCTCAAAAATATCTGACAAATTGCTGGCTTACTACTATCCGCTTTGTCGCAGAACCAACTATTGTGGCATCGCTCATCCTTTACGTAACTCAAGGATTTGGTCATAGCGCTCTTCTTCATCAATATGATGGGCTATTTCTAGTACCGTGATCGGCAAAGAAAAGATTAGGTCTCTAACCAGACGACTATTTTTTTCGTCCAAAGCTGATGTCACTTCGTCCGCTAATAAAATATCCTTCTCGCGTAAGAGAAAACGAGCCAACTCTAATCTGACACGCTGACCTCATGAAATGTTTTCACCATTATTATGAATTTCTACATTCAAAATATCCTGAAATTCATCTATTAAGCCAACTCGGTCCAATACCTCCAATAATTCATGGTCCTGAAAAGGCTGACCAAAAGTTAGATTATAGCGGATAGTATCGTTAAACAGGAAGGGATGCTGGCTAATTAAACCGATATTCCCTTGGAAATGACTCGTTATTTGATTTCCATCATACTGAACGAAAATGTCACCCTCATCACATACTTCTTCTCCTAAAATCAAGCGAAAAAGAGTCGTCTTTCCAGACCCGCTCGGTCCTTTGATTAAGACCTTCTGACCTACTGAAATCGTCGCCGTCAAATCAGAAAAAAGCTGACGTTCAGCAAAACTTTTTGAAATATGATTTAAGCGCAACGATTCGAGATTTTCAACAAATTGATCCTTTGTCTCTTCGAAATCAGGTTCTTCCTCGATAATCTTAAACAGGCGGTTCGCAGTCGGCAAGGCACCTTGGAGATTGGCTGCACTGTACATCAGAGTTTGGATCGGTTCTACCAGCATCCCCGCAGCAACATACATAGAGATGAGGCTTGTAATAGAAATAGAATTTCCCTGTAAACTCAAATAAAAGCCTAAAGCAAGAGGAACAACCTGACTAAAAAAGACCATAAATCCATTAAAGAAAAAAATAATATTATGTGTGAAACAAAATCTTTGGATGGCTTTTTGATATTCTCCGTTTAAATCATTCACGCGCTCTTCATTCAGCCTCATGGCCTGATTAATCCGTAAGGTTTGGCTGCCTTGCATACTATCCGAGACAAGCCCATGTAATTTCGTTCTAAGCTTGGACCAGCTGTCTCCCGAATCTTGTAAACGACGATTCATGATGAACTGAGGAATAGGTCTCATAATCGTAAAAATGACAAAAATAAGTCCTAAGAGAAAATTTTGTGAAACAATATAAATGGCTGTAACAAGGGCGACAAATCCCCAACTCACCATAACATTTATATTTTCCAAATAATTATCGCCCACATATTCCATATCTTGAGTTAGCAGACTAACTTTTTCATCATTGGAAAATTTAGGATTCAATATGACTTTCTTAAATAAAAGGGCACGGACACTTTTGTTGATTTCTCTTCGGAATATATTGTGCGAATAGTTTGAAAACAGCATCAGACTATAAATAACAAGATAGACAGACAAACCAAATAAAACAAAATTGAGAATTTTTCCATAAGAAAGGCCGTCTTGATCTAACTTCAAGGCCTTCGTTAAAATCAGAGGTTGCGCCAACACCAAACCACTATTCACAATACGCCCTAAAAAAATAGGAAAAAGATACTTCTTATCAATGTACTTATAAATATTTCTCATAATTATCATCCATCAAAGTGGTTCTCCTCCAAACCAGCCTACTGACAAATACTTATACTTCCCGGACTGAAGTTTTTCTTTCAAAAATTGGACAATGGCATCTTCTGTCTCTGTTGACATAGCAATATTTTCAAATTTTTCATAACAATACTTACACCGAAAATTACAATCTCCATGTGTCAAAATTGTTAGTTCCAATAATTCAGCATCTGTATCGCTTATTTTAGATAGATACTTTTCGACCTCATACTCACCCTCACTTAAATATTTATTTTTATCAAGATAAGCATGAAACTCTTTCCTAATCACATCATTGCTGTCGACTACTCTATTCAATTCATTCGTAAGAAAAAATGAATGATTGGTTTTAGTATTAAAATACAACGTACCATCATCAGTACTATATTTTAATATATATCGTGACAAATTCATATTATCACCTCTTAATCTGTGTGACTTAACCTACAGTAAGTATACACCGATAGAAATATTAAATAAAGCAATATTCAGCAGATTAGAAAAGTTCCAACTTTTAATATTTTGGAAAAGGTTATCCTATAAAAGCTGCAATTTCGCCAACTTCTTGAGCAATATAGGTGGCGCCGGCTTCTTCCAATTCTTCCCTGCTTCCAAAGCCATAAAGGACACCGATAGAATCAAGCTTTTGCGCTTGAGCGCCAAGCACATCGTGCTCCCTGTCTCCAATCATGATGGTATGCGCCAAATCTGTAATCCCATTTTGCTCCAAGGCATACTGGATAACATCGCTTTTTTTACTACGTTTTCTATCCATGGTCGCACCAGCGACAAAGTCAAAATAATCATACAAACCAAAGTGTTTGAGAATTTGAATGGAAAATTCTTCAGGCTTTGACGTAGCTACAATCAACTGTTTGCCAGCCTGCTTGAGAGAAGCCAGCAAGTCAGGAACGCCTAGATAGACCTCATTTTCATAAAGGCCTTTTTCGGAAAAATACTCATGATAGTAGTCAATGGCCTTTAAACATTCTTCCTTAGAAAATCCATAAAAGCGCTCAAAAGACTCCTGCAAGGGCGGACCGATGAAAACTCTCAATGCTTTCTTGTCTGGCACTTGAATCCCATATTTTCCTAAGGCATAGGCCACCGAGTTGGTAATCCCTAGTTCTGAATTGGTCAAGGTGCCGTCTAGGTCAAATAAAATCGTTTGATACATTTTTTCCTCTTTCTGCTTTCAAAAAGAGGCTGGGACAAAAGTCCTAGCCTCTCAATTGTCTTTGGATTGTCGAGCAAGACGCAGTGGTTGAGTGGGCTCTACTACGCTGATTTCATCAGCTTTTACAGCCCTACTCAACTGTGCGGAGGTGGGACGATGAAATCGAATTCTAACGAATGACCGATTTCTGTCCCACTCTCTTATCTTCATTTGCTTATAAACTAGACCACACACTTTCAAGGATATTGGTTTGGTCACGATCTGGTCCGACTGAGAAGGTTGAAATGCGCACACCAACTAATTCACCGACACGGCGGACATAGTTGCGGGCATTTTCTGGAAGCTCATCCAAGTGGCGGACACCTGTGATGTCTTCTGACCAGCCTGGTAATTCTTCATAGATTGGTTTGCAACGTTTGAGTTGCTCCAAGCTTGCTGGGTAGTGGTCGATGCGTTCCCCATCCAAGTCGTAGGCTACACAGATTTTCACTGTATCCAAGCCGGACAGAACGTCGATCGAGTTCAAGCTAAGGTTGGTAATTCCTGACACGCGACGGCTATGGCGCATGACAACTGAGTCAAACCAACCAACACGACGAGGACGACCGGTTGTTGTCCCATACTCATGGCCGACTTCACGGATCCGATCACCCACTTCATCGAAGAGTTCCGTAGGGAATGGGCCATCACCAACACGGCTAGTGTAGGCTTTACATACACCGACAACCTTGTCGATCTTGCTTGGGCCGACACCTGATCCGATGGTCACCCCACCTGCGACTGGGTTTGAAGAGGTTACAAATGGATAGGTTCCTTGGTCGATATCCAACATAACCCCTTGGGCTCCTTCAAAGAGCACGCGCTTGCCGTTATCCAAAGCATCGTTCAAGATGACAGAAGTATCGGTTACATATTGCTTGATTTGTTGACCATATTCATAGTATTCTTCGAAGATATCGTCAAATGACAGAGCCTCTGCATCATAGAGTTTGGTAAATTGACGGTTCTTTTCTTCCAAGTTGATGCGAAGACGTTCCGCAAAGACGTCGCGGTCCAAAAGGTCCGCAATCCGGATTCCCACACGCGCAGCCTTGTCCATGTAGGCTGGTCCAATCCCTTTGATGGTCGTTCCGATTTTGTTGTCGCCTTTAGACTCTTCTTGGAGACGGTCCAATTCGATATGGTAAGGAAGGATGACATGGGCACGGTCAGAGATGCGAAGGCTGTCCGTTGATACTCCTTCTTCATGGAGATAAGCCAACTCTTTGACCAATGATTTAGGGTTGACCACCACGCCGTTTCCGATGACAGAGATCTTTTCAGGGAAGAAGATACCAGAAGGAATCAAGTGCAACTTGAACTTTTTGCCGTCGATTACGATGGTGTGCCCGGCATTGTCCCCACCTTGGTAGCGAGCAATGACTTCTGCATTGGCTGATAGGAAGTCAGTAATCTTCCCTTTTCCTTCATCACCCCATTGGGTTCCTACTACAACAACTGATGTCATAATTCTTTTTCATATACCATAGATAGTTCTCTATCTATGCCTTTCTTCAAACTAGGGGCAGGAGTCTCACCTGCGATTATGTTTTATACCTCATTATATGAAAAATTTGACAATTTTTCAAGGAGGGTTCATCATTTCATTTGTTTTTTCTCTTATGTAGACGAATTACATTTTTACAAAATATGTATTTTCTGAATTTTAGTACTTAATTTAAAATAAAAGTTCGGAATTTTTGTAAAATCGTAGCGAAAATTTGCTTTCTTTTTCCGTTTGTAATAGACTAAAATAACTACCATAGGACGGTGAAACGATGACGATTAATCAATTACTGCAGAAACTGGATACATCAAGCCCTATTCTCCAAGCGACCTTTGGTCTGGAGAGGGAAAATCTGCGAGTGACAACTGATGGACACTTAGCTCAAACTGCTCATCCGAGTCAGCTTGGTTCCCGCAATTTCCACCCGACCATCCAAACAGACTTCAGCGAACAACAACTGGAACTAATTACACCTATTGCTCACTCTACTAAGGAAGCGCGGCGCTTACTGGGAGCTATCAGCGATGTGGCAGGCCGCTCAATTGACCAGAGTGAATGCCTGTGGCCTCTGTCCATGCCACCGCAGCTGACTGAAGAAGATATTATCATCGCCCGTCTGGAAAACGAATACGAACGCCACTACCGAGAGGGTTTAGCGAAAAAATATGGCAAAAAACTACAGGCCATCTCTGGCATCCACTACAACATGGAGCTAGGGAAAGATCTGGTCGCTGCTCTCTTTCAAGTCAGCTCCTATCATTTACTCAAGGACTTTAAAAATGACCTCTATCTCAAACTGGCTCGAAACTTTCTGCGTTTCCGATGGCTCTTAACCTATCTCTACGGTGCTGCTCCTCTGGCAGAAGCCGGCTTCTACAGTCAGGAATACCCGCAGCCTATCCGCTCTTTTCGCAACAGCGACTATGGCTATGTCAATGACGAGAATATTCAGGTGTCCTACACTTCTTTGGAGCAATATGTAACCGATATTGAAAACTACGTTCAGTCTGGCGAGCTCAGTGCTGAAAAAGAATTTTACTCAGCCGTTCGCTTCCGTGGACAGAAGCACAATCGCGCCTATCTGGAGCAGGGTATCACCTATCTGGAATTCCGCTGCTTCGATCTCAATCCTTTTGACCATTTGGGCATTAGCCAAGAGACCTTAGATACTGTCCATCTCTTTTTACTGGGCCTGCTCTGGCTAGATGATGTAGAAAATGTTGATGCAGTATTAAAAGTTGCCCATGATTTGAACCAGAAAATTGCTTGTAGCCACCCGCTGACTGCCCTGCCAGATGAGGCAGACAGCTCAGCCCTTCTCCAAGCCATGGAAGAGCTCATCCAGCATTTTGAACTGCCAACTTACTATCAAACTTTGCTGGACCAGATGAGAGAGGCTCTCTTACATCCTCAGCTGACACTGTCAGGACAGCTCCTGCCCCATATCCAGCAAGATTCCTTAACAGCTTTTGGTCTAGAAAAAGCAGAAGAATACCACCGCTATGCCTGGACTGCTCCTTATGCCCTCAAAGGCTACGAAAATATGGAACTGTCCACCCAGATGCTACTCTTTGATGCTATTCAAAAGGGGCTAAATGTCGAAATTTTAGATGAAAAGGACCAATTTCTCAAGCTTTGGCATGGTAGTCATGTAGAATATGTCAAGAACGGCAATATGACCTCCAAGGATAACTATGTCATCCCTTTGGCCATGGCCAATAAAACAGTCACCAAAAAGATTTTGGCAGCAGCTGACTTTCCCGTTCCGGCTGGAGCAGAATTTTCTTCTCTAGAAGAGGGACTGGCCTACTACCCTTTGATTAAGAACCGAGAAATTGTTGTCAAACCCAAGTCAACTAACTTCGGACTGGGCATCTCTATCTTCCAAGAGCCAGCTAGCCTGGAAGCTTATCACAAGGCTCTGGAGATTGCTTTTTCAGAAGATGTCGCCGTCTTAGTGGAGGAATTTATCGCTGGAACGGAGTACCGCTTCTTTGTCTTAGACGGACAATGCCAAGCAGTCCTCTTGCGAGTGGCGGCCAATGTCGTCGGAGACGGTCAGCATACCGTGAGAGAATTGATTGCCATCAAAAATGACAATCCTCTGCGGGGCCGAGATCATCGTTCACCGCTTGAAATCATTGAACTGGGGGACATTGAACTGCTCATGCTGGACCAGCAAGGCTATGGACCAGATGATATCCTGCCTGCTGGAGTCAAGGTTGACTTGCGGCGCAATTCCAACATTTCTACTGGCGGAGACTCGATTGATGTCACAGACAGCATGCACCCATCTTATAAGGAACTCGCTGCGGACATGGCAAAGGCTATGGGAGCCTGGGCCTGTGGCGTTGATCTCATCATCCCTGACAGCTCTGCTATTTCCACAAAGGAAAATCCCAACTGTACCTGCATCGAGCTCAACTTCAATCCTTCTATGTATATGCACACCTATTGTGCTGAGGGGCCGGGACAAAGCATTACTCCGAAAATACTAGCTAAACTTTTCCCAGAAATGGACCTATAAAGTAAGAAAACGCAGAAGATGTCTCTGCGTTTTTGTTTTGTAACCGAGGTAGAGTTTTAGATGATAACCTAAAAAGATTAAGCATGGTCCTCCTACAAGTTTAAAATAGCAAGTCATTTGCTGTAAAATCATCCTCTAACAAGCAAATTTCAAACCTCTCCTGCATATAGCAGAGGAAATCTTCCCTTTTTCATAAAAAGAATCATAGGTCGCGAATACAAGGCTAGTATCATCTGAACAAGTTCCAGCCAGTTACTGTTGGCTTCCATAGCCCACCATCTCAACCGCTTTAAAACTGCCTCGGGTTAAAAATTCATACGGAACCCCTAATGCATCAGCTACCGCCAAACCATAGACTGCCGTTTTCAAAGATTGGTTCATGCTAGCCTCCTTTGTTTTATTATACTATTTTTGGTCTTAAAATTCTTCCTAACCCCAAAAAACAAGCGCAGGCCTGCGCCTGTTTTTCTATTTTGTGTTAAAATAAAAGGTATGGACAAAATTATCAAAACTATCTCAGAAAGTGGCTCTTTCCGTGCCTTTGTACTAGACAGTACAGAGACCGTGCGAGCAGCCCAAGAATACCATCAGACACAAGCAAGTTCAACAGTGGCCCTTGGGCGCACCCTGATCGCTAGTCAAATTCTCGCAGCCAATGAAAAGGGAAACACCAAGATAACAGTGAAAATCCTGGGCACTAGCTCACTTGGTGCTATCATCACTGTGGCAGATACTCAAGGAAACGTCAAAGGCTACGTGCAAAATCCTGGTGTGGATATCAAGAAAACAGCGACCGGTGAAGTCGTGGTCGGACCATTTGTCGGAAACGGGGAATTCCTAGTGATTACCGACTACGGCACAGGCAATCCTTATCATTCCATGACACCTCTCGTCACTGGAGAAATCGGTGAAGACCTAGCTTATTACTTGACTGAAAGCCAACAAACGCCATCTGCGGTTGGGCTCAATGTCCTCCTTGATGAAGAAGACAAGGTCAAGGTTGCCGGTGGTTTCTTGGTGCAGGTCTTGCCAAATGCCAAGGAAGAAGAAATTGCCAGCTTTGAAAAACGGATCCAAGAAATGCCGGCCATTTCTACCCTTTTAGCCTCTGACGACCATATTGAAGCCCTTCTTACTGCCATCTATGGTGACGAACCATACAAGCGTCTCTCAGAAGAAGAGATCCGCTTCCAGTGTGACTGTAGCAAGGAACGCTTCATGAATGCCTTGGCAAGCTTACCGGCTAAAGACCTTCAAGAAATGAAGGACGAAGACCATGGCGCTGAAATCACTTGCCAATTCTGTCAGACAACCTACCACTTTGATGAAAACGACTTGGAGGAACTCATTCGTGACAAATCTTAATACACCTTTTATGATTGGGAACGTCGAGATCCCAAACCGGACGGTCCTAGCCCCCATGGCCGGAGTGACCAACTCAGCCTTCCGGACCATTGCCAAAGAACTGGGAGCGGGGCTCGTTGTAATGGAAATGGTCTCTGATAAAGGGATCCAATACAACAATGAAAAGACCCTGCATATGCTCCATATCGATGAGGGAGAAAATCCTGTATCGATTCAACTCTTTGGTAGTGATGAAGACAGCCTAGCTCGCGCAGCTGAATTTATCCAAGAAAATACCAAGACCGATATCGTCGATATCAACATGGGTTGCCCGGTGAATAAAATCGTCAAGAACGAGGCTGGTGCGATGTGGCTCAAAGACCCAGACAAGATCTATTCCATTATCAATAAGGTTCAATCCGTCCTTGATATCCCCCTCACTGTTAAAATGCGGACGGGTTGGTCGGACCCTTCTCTAGCAGTTGAAAATGCGCTCGCTGCTGAAGCCGCGGGTGTCTCTGCCCTCGCCATGCATGGACGGACTCGGGAACAAATGTATACGGGTCATGCGGACCTTGAGACCCTTCACAAGGTTGCACAGGCCCTAACTAAGATTCCATTTATCGCAAACGGAGATATCCGTACGGTTCAAGACGCCAAACAACGGATCGAAGAAGTCGGTGCTGATGCGGTCATGATTGGTCGCGCTGCTATGGGCAATCCTTATCTCTTCAACCAAATCAATCACTACTTTGAAACAGGAGAAATCCTGCCTGATTTGACTTTTGAAGACAAGATGAAGATTGCTTACGAACACTTGAAACGCTTGATCGATCTCAAAGGTGAGCACATTGCCGTTCGTGAATTCCGTGGCCTCGCCCCTCACTACCTCCGTGGGACCTCAGGTGCAGCCAAACTCCGTGGCGCCATCTCGCAAGCTAGCACCCTAGCAGAGATTGAAGAACTCTTACAATTAAAAGTATAGAAATACAAAAAG
>NZ_JAPVZA010000023.1:0-31423 GCF_041432115.1 Streptococcus sp. 27098_8_12 | reverse complement strand
TAATTGTCGCTTGACCATATCAAATCGCAATTTTCTGATTTTTTTTGGTATAATGGTCCCTATGAAAATAGTATCTGGAACCTATGGGGGACGTCCCCTCAAAACACTTGAAGGAAAAACAACCAGGCCGACTTCTGATAAGGTCAGAGGGGCCATGTTCAATATGATTGGTCCTTACTTTGATGGTGGAAGAGTGCTGGATCTCTATGCTGGAAGTGGTGGGCTCTCTATCGAAGCAGTTTCTCGAGGCATGTCAGAGGCCGTTCTAGTGGAAAGAGATCGTAGAGCGCAGGAGATTGTAGCAGCCAATATTGCCATGACCAAGGAAAAGGAACGGTTTCAACTGCTAAAAATGGAGGCTAAGCAAGCCTTGGGCCTCCTAACAGGCACCTTTGACTTAGTTTTCTTGGACCCTCCGTATGTCAAGGAAGAGATTGTTCGCGATATCGAAACCTTGTGCGAGCGCCATCTCTTGTCAGAGGACATCCTAATTGTATGCGAAACCGATAAACACGTAGAACTTCCTGAGGAAATCGGACAAGTGGGAATCTGGAAAGAAAAAATCTATGGAATTAGTAAGGTAACAGTATATGTCAGATAGAAGTGGATTGTTTACAGGATCGTTTGATCCGATTACCATTGGGCATGTGCAATTGATCGAGCGAGCTAGTCGCTTGTTTGACCGTGTCTATGTCGGAATTTTTTATAATCCGGAAAAAGTCGGACTCTTTTCCATTGAGCAACGCGTGCGCATGGTAAAAGGGGCCCTGGCTCATTTGGAAAATGTTGAAATTGTGACGTCGACTCAAGAGTTGGCTGTGACAGTGGCGCGCAATCTTGGGGTTATCACCTTGATCCGGGGCTTGCGCAATGCACAGGATCTGGTATACGAAGCCAATATGGATTATTTTAACCACCAGTTGGCACCTGAATTGGAGACGGTTTATCTCTATGCCCAGCCTCCTTACCAGGCCATTAGTTCAACCCGTATTCGAGAGTTGCTGGCTTTTCAGCAGGATATCTCACCGTATGTCCCAGAGAGTGTAATGGAGGAAATTAACGATGACACAAGCGAATAAACCAAGCTTGACCACTAAAAAGAAAAAAGGACGGTTGAAAGAATACCGATGGCCGATTGCAGGAGTTCTTTTCTTGCTTCTCTTGCTAGCTGCTTTTGTGATTCGCCTTCCCTATTATATTGAAATGCCAGGAACGGCAGAAGATATTCGATCCGTCATGACAGTGGATGGAAAAGCGGATACCAAGTCAGGATCCTATGATTTTGTAACCGTAGCAGTGAAAGAGGCAACTCCGGCTGATTTGATCTATGCTTGGGCGACACCTTTTACAGATATCTACTCTGCCAAGGATATGACCGGTGGTAGTTCGAGCCAAGAATTCACGCGCATCAACCAATTCTATATGGAAACCTCGCAAAATATGGCCATCTACCAAGGATTGAAGACAGCTGGCAAAGAAACCCAGATGGACTTTCTAGGAGTCTATGTCATGCAGGTAGCAGATGATTCGACCTTTAAAGGAGTCTTGAACATTGCGGATACTGTCACCGGTGTGAATGGCAAGACCTTTAAGAGTTCCAAAGAATTGATTGACTATGTTGGTTCTCAAAAAATTGGCGACCCCGTTTCGGTGACCTACATTGAAGATGGACAAACCAAGAAAGCAGATGGGAAGATCATCAAATTGACCAATGGGAAAAACGGAATTGGGATTAGCCTGATCGACCGGACTGAAGCTAAAGGCGATGTTCCTGTCCAATTTGCGACAGCTGGCATCGGTGGCCCAAGTGCCGGTATGATGTTTAGCCTAGCCATCTACACTCAAGTGGCTGATCCAGATCTTCGTCAGGGACGACATATTGCAGGGACAGGAACCATTAACCAAGATGGAACGGTTGGCGATATCGGTGGGATTGACAAGAAAGTCGTTGCAGCAGATAAAGAAGGAGCAGAAATTTTCTTTGTCCCTAATAACCCTGTTTCCAAAGAAGAAAAGAAAGCTAATCCCAAGGCTAAATCAAACTATGAAACCGCTAAAGATGCAGCAAAACAAATTCATTCGAAGATGAAAATTGTGCCCGTCAAAACCCTTCAAGACGCCATTGATTATTTGAAAAAGAAGTAGAGTAGTCTGTTGGACAAGTGATGAAATGAGAGAAAATCAATTTCTCATTTTTATGAAGGATTATGGGTCAAGAAAGTAATGAGTTTATGAAATCATATAATATGTTGCTAATGAATGGGATTATTGGTATTTTAGGAGCGATCGTAATCAGCTATGCCTCTTTTCAACGGTGGGAGTGGACTTTCGTTCATGCTGTTCCTGAGCTGGTTGAAAAAGGTGATTGGGGATTGGTAATCAATACAATCAGTCTCTTGTATCTTGTTATCTCTATACTTGCAATGGCCAACTATAATGAAAATCCAAAAGTAAATAAGAAAAATCATAAAATTCTCTTCGTTGCCTCTATAGTTGGTTTCGTTCCTTTTGTATCGGCTTTAACTAGTGTGCTAGCAATCATTTCAAGTTTGTTATATCTATTCGATTATCAACAGTTATCAAATGAAAAGGAGTAGGCTTTGAAAAAGGTATTTGGTGGTATGAAGCGACACTGCAAAATGGTATGCATCTTCCTAGCAAGTTTTGTAGCTGTAGTGCTAGCCTATCAATGGGGACATTCTTATTTAGAATCAAATAGTCAATCGTATTACGATAATGAACCTGCATCAAATTTAACCATTCAAACATTTGATGATCAAAAATTTGTTTTAGTTAGTCAAAAAACGAAAAAAGGCTATATTTACTATGGTCAGGATTATATAACAACATTTTCGGAGCATTCTCTATTTACAGGTAAATTAAAGACACCACGTCCGATTGGGAAAGAAGAATTTTATAAAGTAACTAGCTATGATCTTAATCATTTAGGTAAAAAAGTAGAATTTGACCTGTATCGTTTATTAGGTAAAGATAATACATTTCGGACTTTTTCAAATCTTCCAGGGAGCAAAGGATACTTTAATGGAAATGACTATCTATCTTTACGCTTACAAAAGATTGATAGGGGCGATTATGAAAACTTGAAAGATCCTAATAATAAACGAATACTATTCACGGCAAAAGGAGAAATAACTCAAGATAATGTCGATTCAAAGATTAAGGAATTTGAGGATCAACCATCGGTCTATAAAAGAAAGATTAATTGGAGCAGAGGAGGGATAAATGATCAAATTGAGAAGGTACTGTACGAGAAACATTTAATGCTTTTGTTAGATGGTATTTTTGGAGATTTAGAAGATAATACGAAAGTTGATGTCTCTGGGACAAATTTTGCTCGCCTCTACCCGGAAGTTGCAAAAAATATGAAATATATAGAAAAATTATATTTCCGCCCTAAACAATACAATGAACGCGAATGGTTTGATAACATCATTCATTGGTTTGCGCCGGAAGGTCAAGATGTCATGGAGCTTTATGCCACAGATGAAACAACTGGAGAGAAAACACAAATTCACTCTTATGACGAGTTCGTAGCGTGGATAAAGGCCCATCCAAAGAATTAATCACCTTCTAATTAAATTCAAGTTTTTGCTTATCAATCTCTCTATTTTTAGAGGGATTTTTTCTTTATACTGGTATCAGAAAGAAAGGGAGGTAGTGAAATGATTCAAACCAGTTTGTTTTCCATTTCAGTATTCTTAGCGGGAGTTCTATCCTTTTTCTCCCCATGTATTTTGCCACTGATGCCAGTCTATGTAGGAATTCTATTGGATTCTGAACGTGTGAAAACTGTTCGGATTTTTGGAAGAGATATTTCTTGGTATGGCCTGGTGAAGACTCTTTGTTTTATCGCAGGTCTATCAACTGTTTTCCTGATTCTAGGATACGGTGCAGGGGCCCTTGGCCAGGTGCTTTATGCCCCATGGTTTCGCTATCTGCTAGGAGGAATTGTGATCTTATTAGGGATTCACCAAATGGAAGTGATCAATCTGAGACAACTCCAAAAACAAAAGAGTATCCAACTGAAGAAGGACGAAAAACGCAATGAATTCTTCAATGCTTTTCTGATAGGGGTCACCTTCAGTTTTGGTTGGACCCCTTGTGTCGGACCAGTTTTGAGCTCTGTTTTAGCCATTGCCGCTTCTGGAGGAGATGGGGCTTTACAAGGTGCTCTCCTGATGCTGGTCTATACATTGGGCTTGGCGCTACCCTTCTTAGTCTTGGCTCTAGCTTCTAGCTGGGTTCTACAACATTTTGCTAAACTCAAGCCCCATATGGGAACCTTGAAAAAAATTGGTGGTGCCCTCATCATCTTGATGGGCATCTTACTGATGCTAGGAAATCTTAATAGCCTCGCATCCCTGTTTCACTAATCTTGAATGATTAAAGGAGAAAAATCATGAAAAAAATTCTTGCACTCTCTATTGCTACACTTAGCATCGTCACTTTAGCAGCTTGTTCTGGACAGAAATCAGATTCAGACATGAAAAAAACGGACGATAGTAGTATGATGAAGAAGGACGATATGAAGAAGGATGACATGAAGGATTCATCCATGTCCGATGATAAAATGAAAAAAGAAGACATGAAAGATTCATCTATGATGTCTGACAGCAGTTCTGAAATGAAGGACGATATGAAAAAGGATGAGATGAAATCCAGCGATTCAGAAATGAAAGATGAAAAGAGTGGATCATCGGAAATGAAATCAGACAACAAATGAAAGAAGGGAGAAGTCATCTGAGGATGACTTTCCCTTTGTTTAAAGAGGTGATAATGATGAAAAAATTAGCTTTAGTAGCTACTGGGTTCGTATGCGCTGGACTCCTGGGCGCTTGTTCAAGCCAAGGAATGGCTACTTCCAATAAGGACATGAGCCAACAAACAGCCAAAGCTGGGGCTAGGCAACCATCTGGCAAGAAAGTGAAGGAGTTTAACCTGCAAGGAGTAGACGGTAAGACCTACCGCTTATCCGATTACAAGGGAAAGAAAGTTTACCTCAAATTTTGGGCTTCCTGGTGCTCAATCTGTCTTTCAACATTAGGCGACACAAATGATTTAGCAAAGGCAGAGGAGGGTAAGGATTATGTGGTCTTATCCGTTGTAGCTCCAACCTTTAATGGTGAAAAATCGGAAGCAGATTTCAAAAACTGGTACCAGTCTTTGGATTACAAGGATTTCCCGGTCTTGCTAGATAGTAAAGGGGAACTGCTAAAAGAGTATGGGATTCGTTCATATCCATCGGCGCTCTTTATCAATAGTGATGGGACTTTAGCAAAGAGTCATATTGGCTATATGAATAAAGAGGATATCCTCAAGACCCTAGAGAACATGCAGTAAGGAGATAGACAATGGAAACAAAATGGAAAGTGTTTGCTATCCTTCTCATTGGCTTATTATCTATTGGTTTCTTTTTCTTTAGTAAGGGATCAAACGGAAGGGATCAATCAGAAACAAGCACTGAGATGATTAAAAAAGCATCGATGAGTCAGACTCCAGTAGCCAAAAAGGAAACAAAGGAAAAGGTTGATCCAAAGGATCAGCGTGAAATTTATTTGGCTGGTGGTTGCTTCTGGGGCGTAGAGGAATATTTCTCCCGTGTTCCAGGTGTGATCGATGCTGTATCAGGCTACGCTAATGGAAAGGGAGAAACGACCAAGTATGAATTGGTCCCTCAAACAGGCCATGCTGAAACAGTTCACATCACCTACAATGTCAAGAAGGTATCTCTGAAAGAATTGCTCCTGCATTATTTCCGGATTATCGACCCAACGTCGAAGAATCGTCAAGGAAATGATCAAGGAACTCAATACCGAACAGGTGTCTATTATGTCTCTCAAGAAGACCTTCCAACCATTAATCAAGTCTTTGAAGAAGAAGCAAAAAAATACGACAAACCGTTAGCAGTGGAAAAAGAGCCACTGACCAATTTCATCAAGGCTGAGGACTACCACCAGGATTATCTAAAGAAACATCCGAATGGGTACTGCCATATCGATGTCAATCAGGCTTCTTATCCTGTTATTGATGCTAGTCGCTACTCTAAGCCAAGCGATGAGGAAATCAAAAAGAAGTTATCTCCTGAAGAGTATGCGGTGACACAAAAAAATGATACCGAACGGGCCTTCTCCAATCGTTACTGGGATCAGTTTGATGCCGGTATTTATGTAGATGTCGTGACCGGTGAGCCGCTCTTTTCCTCTAAGGATAAATTTGATTCTGGTTGTGGTTGGCCAAGTTTCAGTCGGCCTATTAGTCCTGATGTGGCCATCTATAAGGAGGATAAGAGTTTCAATATGACTCGGACAGAAGTTCGGAGCCGTGTAGGAAATTCTCATCTGGGCCATGTTTTTACCGATGGTCCCAAGGAAAAAGGCGGCCTTCGCTATTGCATCAATAGTTTGTCTATTACCTTCATTCCCAAAGCAGAAATGAAAGAAAAGGGCTACGGTTATTTATTGGACTACGTCTGAGACATTTGGAACCATAATTTGCTATAATAAGTATAGCAAAGACAAGTAGGTGAAAGACATGTATGCGATCATGATTGTGGAAGATGAAGAGCTTATCCGGCAGGGACTGACTTCCTTAGTGGATTATGAACAGTTTGGAATGACCGTCATCAACCAGGCAGAAAATGGCCGTGAGGCCTGGGAGAAGTTTCAAGAGCAACCAGCCGACATCCTTCTAACTGATATCAATATGCCACAAATGAACGGCTTGGATCTGGCCCATCTCGTCAAAGAGAAGTCTCCGTCTTGTCATATCATTTTTTTGACAGGTTATGATGACTTTGAGTTTGCGAGGAAAGCCATCAAGTTAGGTGCAGATGATTATTTGCTGAAGCCTTTTTCAAAAGATGATATTGAAGAGATGTTAGCAAAGGTGAAGGGAAAACTCGATCAAGAGCGAAAAAAGGCGCAAGTCGAAGATTTGGTCAGTCATGGTTATTCGACAGACTTGGAAGAAGCCATTCATGCTCGTTTAGCAGATTCCCAGTTAACCCTAAAGGATTTGGCCTATCAACTTGGTTTTAGTGCCTCTTATCTAAGTGTATTGATCAAGAAAAAATTGGGACTCCCCTTCCAAGACTACCTCATTCAAGAGCGAATGAAGAAGGCTCAACTCTTGCTTCTCACGACAGATCTAAAGATTTATGAGATCGCAGATCAGGTTGGTTTTGAAGATATGAACTATTTTTCTCAACGCTTTAAGCAGGTTGTTGGGGTGACACCAAGGCAGTACAAAAAAGGAGAGCATGAATGAAACGATATCCCTTGCTGATTCAGCTGGTCCTCTACTTTTTTCTCTTCATTCTCCTACTTTTTGGTCTTATTGGTGGCCTCTATTATCAAACGAGTTCAGGGACGATCCGCCAGCAAACAGAGCGGACGACAAGAAATAGTATCGATCAAAGCAGTCAGTTTATCACCTCCTATCTAAAAAAATTAAAGCAGACCACGACGGTTCTTAGCCAGGAACAGGCTGTTCGACAATTTGCCCAAGATAGGAGTGCGGATCAAGAAACGGTTCAACACCTGATGCGAACGATGATTGAAACGGATCCGGACTTGGTCTCAGCGGTCTTGGTGACCAAGGATGGACGTCTGGTAGCGACAGATTCCAAAATCAGCATGCAGACTTCTTCAGATATGATGAATGAAAGTTGGTATCAAGAGGCGATTAAAGAAAGAGCCATGCCAGTTTTGACGCCAGCCCGAAAGGAATCCTTGACTTCGGAAAAAGAAAAATGGGTGGTTTCTATTACCCAAGAAGTGGTCGATCAGACTGGCAAAAATCTCGGAGTAGTGCGCTTGGATATTGGCTACGATAGCCTTCAGGCTTACTTGGATCACCTTCAACTAGGGAAACAAGGCTTTAGTTTTATCATTAATCAAAAGCATGAGTTTGTCTACCATCCTAAAAAGGCGGTCTATTCTTCCAGTCAAGAAATGCAGGCCATGCAGCCCTATATTGCTGTGAAAGATGGTTATGCAAAAGGAGGGCAGAATTTTATCTATCAGGTTCCAATTCCAGATAGTGATTGGACCTTGATTGGAGTGGCTTCACTTGAAGGACTTCAGATGCTGCAGTCGCAGCTCCTGTACTCTTTCATTGGCCTAGGATTACTAGCTTTGATCATGTGTTTGATAGGGATCGGCTTTGTTCTGCGTTTGTGGATCAAACCCTTACGAGACCTTCAGACCATCATTTTGAGGATTGGAGCAGGAGAAGCTCACGTGAGGGCTGTAGCCAAAGGATCTCCAGAATTGGTGGACCTCGCTCAAGCTTTTAATGCCATGTTGGACCAAATCGATCACCTTATGCAACAGGTTAAGGAAGAGGAGCAAAACGCGCGGCGTTATGAGTTGCGGGCACTTTCGGCTCAGATTAATCCGCATTTCCTCTACAATACTTTGGATACGATTGTCTGGATGGCAGAGTTTAATGATAGTCGGCGCGTGGTCAACATCACTAAGTCTCTGGCTCAATATTTTCGACTGGCTCTCAACCAAGGCCAGGAACAAATCCTGCTGAGAGATGAAATTGACCATGTCCGCCAGTATCTTTTCATTCAGAAGCAACGTTATGGAGAAAAGCTCAACTATGAAATTCTAGAAGATAAACGGTTGAGCGACTATCAGCTCCCCAAATTAGTGCTTCAACCCTTAGTGGAAAATGCGATTTACCATGGTATTAAGGAGATCGATCGGCCTGGTCTCATTCGAGTGACAACTGAAGTCAGTGGAGACTACGCTTGCGTATCGATTTTTGACAATGGACGAGGGTTTGACCGATCAGAATCAACAGCCCAAACCCTTCTTCGTTTAGGAGGTGTTGGCTTGAAAAATGTGGACCAACGATTGCGTCTTCAATTTGGCGAAGCCTATCATATGGAGATCGATTCTAAGGCCAATAGCTATACCAAAATTACTCTATTTTTACCCCTTTCATCATCTGATGAACATGTATAGAGACAAAGATTGCCTTCTTTGTCTCTTTTTCCTTTTGGAAGCTCTCAAAGGAATTTCAACTCTTTTCTAGTCAAATCTGACGCAAGTCATTAAATTTATGATAAAATAAAGTGTTACAGTAAATAGATTTTGATGAAGGAACACTATGCGAAAAGAGATTGACCCTGAATTATATAATTACAATAAATTTCCTGGACCTGTGTTTCGTCAGGTAGGAGACCAGATCCTTTCAGAAAACCTCTCCTTTGAGCTGTTGAAAAATGAGAAGGAAGCATTTGATGCGACCGTTTTTGGTCAGCGATTTTCTGAGATTTTAACCAAGTTTGATTACATTGTTGGTGATTGGAGCAATGAGCAGTTGCGCTTGCGTGGCTTTTATAAGGAAGAGCGCGATGTTGCAACGATGGATAAACTAAGTCGCTTAGACGATTATTTGTTAGAATATTGTAGCTATGGTTGTGCTTATTTTGTCCTTGAAAATAAGGAACCTCATCGTGCTTCCTTTGATAAGAAATCACCGGTCAAAAAAGCTCAATCAGAAGAAAGAGAGCCTAAAAGGCGTTCGCGCAATCGCAAACAAAAAGATCGTTTCCAAAAACGAGAACGCGACAAGGGACAGTCAACGAATAACTCGAAAAAAACAAGACCGTCTGCTGAAACGAAAAAAACAACGAAGACGAACAACAAACGTCATTTTGTGATTCGACAAAAAGAGGAGTAAGAAAGAATGAAACCATCCATTTATAGTTTAACACGCCAAGATATGATTGATTGGGCGGAAGAAAACGGTGAAAAGAAATTCCGCGCAGCACAAATCTGGGAATGGCTCTATCGCAAACGCGTCCAGTCTTTCGAAGAAATGACCAACCTTTCTAAGGACTTGATTGCGAAGTTAAATGATCAGTTTGTCGTCAACCCACTCAAGCAACGAATCGTGCAAGAGTCAGCAGATGGAACGGTCAAGTACCTCTTTGAATTGCCAGACGGCATGTTGATTGAAACCGTCTTGATGCGTCAGCACTATGGTTTATCTGTCTGTGTAACGACTCAGGTCGGATGCAATATCGGTTGTACCTTCTGTGCTTCAGGTTTGATCAAAAAACAACGCGATTTGAACAATGGAGAAATCGTGTCTCAAATCATGTTGGTCCAAAAATACTTTGACGAACGTGGCCAAGATGAACGGGTCAGCCATATCGTTGTCATGGGGATTGGAGAACCATTTGACAACTATAACAATGTCTTGAAATTTATCCGGACGGTCAACGATGACAAGGGATTAGCGATTGGTGCTCGTCATATTACCGTGTCTACTTCTGGTTTGGCTCATAAAATTCGTGACTTTGCAAATGAAGGTGTGCAGGTCAATTTGGCAGTGTCTCTTCATGCACCAAACAATGACTTGCGCTCTAGCATTATGAAGATCAACCGAGCCTTCCCAATTGAAAAATTGTTTGCAGCGATTGAATACTATATCGAGACTACGAACCGTCGGGTGACCTTTGAGTATATCATGCTCAATGAAGTCAATGATGGGGTCGAGCAAGCCTTAGAATTGGCAGAATTGCTTAAGAATATCAAGAAATTGTCTTATGTTAACTTGATTCCTTACAATCCTGTCAGTGAGCATGACCAATATAGCCGGAGTCCAAAAGAACGGGTCATGGCCTTCTATGATACCTTGAAAAAACAAGGTGTTAACTGTGTAGTGCGTCAAGAGCACGGTACAGATATTGATGCTGCCTGTGGCCAATTGCGTTCAAATACCATGAAACGGGACCGGGAGAAAGCGATTGTTGAACATGCGCAACCTTAAACAAGGACTGATGGATCATACAGAACTAACAAAAAGAGGAAGAAGGCTGTTACGGAGTGGCAGCTTCTTCTATTTTATCCTCTTGTGTTTGATGTGTTTTTTGCCCCAACAGCCAGAGCCAGGTATGGAAACACCGGGTATTCAACATTTCGGTCGCATCGTCGTCCTGCTGGTTCCTCTTAATTCGGTGATGAATCTTGGCCAGATCACCAGTGTCCTCCAACTCATTAAGGTCATTCTCCAAAACATAGCCAATATCTTTTTGTTAAGCCCGCTGGTCTTTCAACTCCTCTGGCTATGGCCCTGGTTGAGGAGCCGCAAACGGGTCTTGTGCTTCGGCTTTGCGATGAGCTTGTGGATTGAATGCAGCCAAGTTCTATTAGATCTCTTGTTTGATGCCAATCGTGTCTTTGAGCTAGATGATTTGTGGACCAATACCTTAGGGGCTTATCTAGCTTATTTAGGCTTTCAGTATTTCAGAGCACGATTGCTAGCAAAAAATAGGGAAATGTAAAATCCGAACATTTCAGCCACTTTTTAAAATTTTTGTTGACAAAGTCAGAAGCGGGAGCTATAATAGCTTCAAGACATCAGAAAAGTAGAGATTTTTCTCACTTCCAGGGAGCTTGTGGTGATTGCGAACAAGCAGTGGTGAATCTTGAAATGGGCTGATGCGTTTATGATAATGAATTTGAAACAATAAAAATTCGGTGAGCACACCTTATCGTGCACCCTGTTGTTAGACAGGTCAGAGATGTAGGAGAAAAAATAGCTTCCTACAATTGAGGTGGCACCGCGGTATCGAATCGTCCTCACACAGATTTTTCTGTGTGAGGTTTTTTGTATCTCATAGGAACCCAGTGAGACTGCAGCTCAAAGGGCCCGCGAGAGAAAAAGATCATAAACAAGATTGAAGATAGAGAAAAGAGGACACAATCATGACAGAAACAAAAGGCTATTTCGGACAATTTGGTGGATCTTTCGTACCAGAACCCATTCAAAACTTGCTCAATCAATTAGAGGAAACCTTTGAACAGTATAAAAATGATCCAGAATTTATCGCAGAATACAAACATTATTTGAAAGATTATTCTGGACGCGAAACACCACTCTACTTTGCGGAAAGTTTGACAGATCATTTAGGTGGGGCAAAAATTTATTTGAAGCGCGAAGACTTGAATCACCTAGGTTCGCATAAATTAAATAACGTCTTGGGGCAAATCCTCTTGGCTAAGCGCATGGGCAAAACTCGCGTGATTGCTGAAACAGGAGCAGGTCAACACGGTGTGGCTACAGCAGCAGCGGCAGCTAAGTTTGGCATGGCCTGTGATGTCTACATGGGGGCAGAAGATGTGGAACGCCAACGCTTGAATGTCTTCCGCATGGAAATGATGGGGGCAACCGTCCATGCGGTTGAAACCGGTACTAAGACCTTGAAAGATGCCGTTGATGCGGCGTTTGGAGCATGGATGGCGGATCTGGATGCCTTTTACGTTTTGGGTTCTGCTGTTGGACCTCACCCTTACCCAACCATTGTGCATGAATTCCAAAAAGTAATCAGTGAAGAATCTAAACGTCAAATCTTGGAAAAAGAAGGCCGTTTGCCGGATTATGTGATTGCCTGTGTCGGTGGTGGCTCTAATGCCATTGGTGCCTTTTCTGAATATGTCGCAGAAGAGGAAGTCGGCTTGATTGGGGTAGAAGCAGCTGGACATGGCTTGGACACCGATCAACACGCAGCGACCATGACCAAAGGGACTATCGGTGTGGTTGATGGTATGAAGACCTATGCAGTCTTTGGCGAAGATGGAAAAGTAGCGCCAGTGTACTCGATCTCTGCTGGTTTGGACTACCCAGGGGTTGGTCCAGAGCATGCTTTCTTTAAAGATTCTGGTCGTGTCGAATATGTAGCAGCGACAGATGATGAAGCAGTAGAAGCTCTTCTTCTTCTCAGTAAGACAGAAGGGATCCTCCCAGCCATTGAAAGCTCACACGCGATTGCGGAAGCTGTCAAACGTGCTCCACAATTGGATAAAGACAAGATCATCATCATCAATGTTTCCGGACGTGGGGACAAGGACGTAGCTGCCATCGCTGATTATCTAGAAGCGAAGGCTACAAAATAAGCAATCTTATCTGCAAAACATTGTATAAAGCAGTAAAGCGTGATAACTGAGAAAGAGACAGGGAACAAAGGGAATCCGGTCTCTTTCTTTTTTGAGAGCAAAGACGAGAATGCCTAAGATGGATGCGATCTGAATGAGAATGAGGATCTGGGTAGAAGAAAAGCTTAGCGAAAAGGTGGCGAGTAAGAGAAAATCTCCTGCTCCCATTCCGATAAAGAAAAAATGAGCTCCGATCGCAAGGAGTAAAAAGACCAGCATGAGGAGATTACTACCGGATAAAAAGAGGACCAGGGCATGAAGACAGCACCAGATGACCAAGGGGTATTCCATAAAGCGAAGGTCATAGATGGCTAAAACGGCTGCTCCCAGTAGTGTTAGAAGGTGAGGCAGAGAAAGAAAACCATTGGCACAGGCCAAAAAGAGCAGGCCACTCCAGACCTCAAAAAGGCAGTACCAAAATGGGTAGGGCTGATGACAATAGTGGCAGCGAAAACGATGGAGTAGTTGCGAGATAATGGGGATGAGATCCCAAACGCCAAGGACGTGCTGGCAGTGATCACAATGACTGCGAGGAGCGAGAATAGATTGGTTTGGGAAACGGTCGACAACGAGCCCCAAAAAAGAGGCGATACAAGTACCGATGGTAAAAAAATAAAAGTTGATCATACTTATTTATTCGTAAAGCAATCGAAAAATGTCATCATTTGCTTGAAAATCTTGTAAAGCCTTTCTAAATTTGATACAATAATGAACATGAAAAACCTGTATGATGTTCAACAATTTTTAAAACGTTTTGGAATCATCATTTACGTAGGGAAGCGCCTCTATGACATCGAATTGATGAAAATTGAGCTTCAACGTCTTTATGATGCAGGCCTGATGGAGCGGCTCGATTATTTAGAAGCCGATACCGTTTTAAGAAGAGAACACAAGCAAGAATTAGAATTTTTGAAAAAGAGTGAGGTAGAGTAATGGGAAATATCATTGTTTGGTTGGCTATTTTAGGAGTATTTGGATGGATGGCATTTAATTATTTCCGCATCCGTAAAGCTGCTAAATTTGTGGACAATGCTACTTTTGAAGAGCTGATTCGTCAAGGGCAGTTGATTGACTTGCGAGAGCCTGCTGAGTTTCATGCCAAGCATATTTTAGGAGCACGCAACATTCCTTCTACTCAGTTGAAGTTGAGTCTTGCAGCCTTGCGTAAAGATAAACCAATTTTGCTCTATGAAAATAGCCGTAGTTCGCGTGTAACCAATGCGGCTCTCTATCTTAAGAAACAGGGCTATACAGACATTTATGTCTTGTCTTATGGTCTTGATTCTTGGAATGGGAAAGTGAAAAAAGATGCTTAATAAAAAGAGCTCTAACTGCAGCAAATGTGTGGTTAGAGCTTTTTTATCTCGTTTTTTCAAGGAAATCTTTGACCCAAGTGAGCTCTACCTCATTCAAAGGCCGGCTTTCTCCAGGGGCTAACTGAGGATCCAAGGTGAAGGGACCAAAAGACAAGCGTTTTAAGGTCATTACTTTGACCCCAATGGCTAAAAACATCTTTTTCACTTGGTGGTATTTTCCTTCTGAGATCCGGACCTGGGCCTTGCTGTAGCTGGGGTTACTTTCTAGAATAGTTAAGGAAGCAGGCTTGCAGATAGGGCCGTCCGTGAATGAAATCCCATTCTGAAATTGTTCGATGTGGGCTGCATAGAGCGGACCATTGACTTCTACCTCATAGACTTTCTCCACATGGTATTGAGGATGGAGCAGTTGAAAGCCTAAGGGACCATTATCTGTGAGGAGGAGCAAACCACTGGTGTCGCGATCGAGGCGACCAAGCGGATAGAGATCTGGGTGCTCTTGCTGGGGATCTACTAGCTCGATCACCGTTGGATGGTGGGCGTCTCTTTTGGCAGTCACGACCCCGATTGGTTTATGGAGCATGTAGTAGTGGTGACGCGGTTCTTGAATGATTCGTTCCCCTATTTGAATCTGTTGGAGTCCAGGGTCGATGTTTTGGGATAGCTTTTGAGCTGGTAGGTGATCGACCAAGATTTGCCTTCGGGCCAGAAGTTGTTTGATGTCTTTGCGAGCGTACTGATGGTCTGCCATCAATTGATCTAATCTCATGGGAGCCTCTTTTTCTGAAATTCTTATCATCAGTGTATCATGAAAAGAAAAGGAAATCGAGTCGGAGAAAAGAAATGAAGATGAAAACATTTACAACTAGCTGAACTGTGTTTTTTAGATAGGACTGTGGTATAATTGTTCAGTTAGAAATATTATTTAAAATTTTATAGAGGAAATCATGACAAAATTAAGAGAAGATATTCGTAACGTTGCGATCATTGCCCACGTTGACCATGGTAAAACAACCTTGGTAGACGAATTGTTGAAACAATCGCACACCTTGGATGAACGTAAAGAATTGCAAGAACGTGCAATGGACTCAAACGACCTTGAAAAAGAACGTGGGATTACCATTCTTGCTAAAAATACAGCCGTTGCTTATAACGGAACTCGAATCAATATCATGGACACACCAGGACACGCGGACTTCGGTGGAGAAGTGGAACGGATCATGAAAATGGTTGATGGGGTTGTATTGGTCGTAGATGCTTACGAAGGAACCATGCCTCAGACGCGTTTCGTATTGAAAAAAGCCTTGGAACAAGACCTTGTTCCGATCGTTGTAGTTAACAAAATCGATAAACCATCTGCTCGTCCAGAAGAAGTTGTAGACGAAGTTCTTGAACTCTTCATCGAATTGGGTGCGGATGATGACCAATTGGAATTCCCAGTTGTTTATGCATCAGCGATCAACGGAACCTCTTCACTTTCAGATGATCCAGCTGATCAAGAGCACACAATGGCACCGATCTTTGATACCATCATTGATCACATCCCAGCTCCAGTTGATAACTCAGATGAGCCTCTTCAATTCCAAGTATCCCTGCTTGATTACAACGACTTCGTTGGACGTATCGGTATCGGACGTGTCTTCCGTGGTACTGTAAAAGTTGGGGACCAAGTAACCCTTTCTAAATTGGATGGAACGACTAAGAACTTCCGTGTTACCAAACTCTTTGGTTTCTTTGGTTTGGAACGTCGTGAAATTCAAGAAGCCAAAGCTGGAGACTTGATCGCTATTTCTGGTATGGAAGATATCTTCGTTGGAGAAACCATCACACCGACAGACGCAGTTGAAGCTCTTCCAATCCTTCACATCGATGAACCAACCCTTCAAATGACCTTCTTGGTTAACAACTCACCATTTGCTGGTCGCGAAGGAAAATGGGTAACCTCTCGTAAAGTCGAAGAACGTTTGCAAGCGGAATTGCAAACCGACGTCTCTCTTCGTGTTGACCCAACTGATTCACCTGATAAATGGACAGTTTCAGGTCGTGGGGAATTGCACTTGTCTATCTTGATCGAAACCATGCGTCGTGAAGGATACGAATTGCAAGTATCTCGTCCAGAAGTTATCATCAAAGAAATTGATGGTGTCAAATGTGAACCATTTGAGCGCGTACAAATCGACACACCAGAAGAATACCAAGGATCTGTTATCCAAAGCCTTTCTGAACGTAAAGGTGAAATGTTGGATATGATCTCAACTGGTAACGGTCAAACTCGTTTGGTCTTCCTTGTTCCAGCGCGTGGTTTGATTGGATACTCAACAGAGTTCTTGTCAATGACACGTGGTTACGGAATCATGAACCACACCTTTGATCAATACTTGCCAGTGATTCCAGGAGAAATCGGTGGACGTCACCGTGGTGCTCTTGTCTCAATCGATAACGGAAAAGCAACCACATACTCTATCATGTCTATCGAAGAACGTGGTACGATCTTTGTCAATCCAGGTACAGAAGTTTACGAAGGAATGATCATCGGGGAAAACTCTCGTGAGAACGACTTGACCGTAAACATTACGAAAGCTAAACAAATGACCAACGTTCGTTCAGCTACTAAGGACCAAACAGCGGTTATCAAGACTCCTCGTATCTTGACCTTGGAAGAATCTCTTGAGTTCTTGAACGACGATGAGTACATGGAAGTAACGCCTGAATCTATCCGTTTGCGGAAACAAATCTTGAACAAAGCAGAACGCGAAAAAGCAAATAAAAAGAAAAAATCAGCAGCTGCTGAATAATACGGAAAGAAAGGAGAAACAAAATGGTCTATTTTATCTTAGGGATTTTGATTCTCCTTTTTTACCTTTTTATGACCCCCAAAAGTATTCGTGGTACCTTAAACAGTGTCACAATGGTGGTCTTAATCGTCTCCATTATCGTACTGACTTGTCTCGCCATTTTTCAGATATTCCAACTACCGTCTGAGTTTTTTGTCGGTGCCTTTCTTGCCTTTGTTGGCTACCTGGCTTTGGTGGATATTTCCAAAATGACGACCAAACAGAAAAAATAAACGCTGACGTGATTTTTAAAGCCCTTTGGGCTTTTTAATTTTGCTAAAAAAAGGTAAAATAGAGAGTGATAAAAATGGAGCGAAGAAATCATGAAATTTGTGAAACAATTTGAAAATAAAAAGGTTCTTGTATTAGGTTTGGCTAAGTCAGGCGAGTCAGCTGCCCGTTTGTTGGATCGCTTAGGAGCGATTGTGACCGTCAATGATGGCAAACCTTTTGAAGAAAATCCAGCAGCACAAAGTTTACTGGAAGAAGGGATTAAAGTTGTGACAGGAGGTCACCCTTTGGAATTGTTGGATGAAGACTTTGCAGTCATGGTCAAAAATCCAGGAATCCCTTATTCGAATCCAATGGTTGAAAAAGCGCTTGAAAAAGGCATTCCCGTCCTCACTGAAGTGGAATTGGCCTATCTGATTTCGGATGCGCCAATTATTGGGATTACAGGATCAAACGGAAAAACGACGACGACAACCATGATCGGGGAAGTCTTGACGGCTGCCGGTCAAGGTGGTCTATTGTCTGGAAATATCGGTTTTCCAGCTAGTCAAGTTGCACAAACAGCAACAGAAAAGGATGTTCTGGTCATGGAATTGTCTTCTTTCCAATTGATGGGAATTGAAGCCTTCCATCCAGAGATTGCAGTGATTACCAACCTCATGCCGACCCATATCGACTATCATGGTTCTTTTGAAAATTATGTAGCTGCCAAATGGAATCTTCAAAAGAATATGACAGAAAAAGATGTCATTGTCTTGAACTTCAATCAAGACCTGGCCAAAGAACTCGCTACAAAAACCAAGGCAAGGGTCCTTCCATTTTCAACGGTTGAAAAAGTGGATGGGGCTTATTTGGAAGATGGACTTCTCAAGTTTAAGGGAGAAGTTGTTATGCGAGCAGATGAACTGGGAGTTCCAGGTAGCCACAATGTAGAGAATGCCTTGGCAACGATTGCGGTCGCAAAAGTCCGGGGAGTAGAGAATGAGGTCATTAAAGAAACCTTGTCAGCCTTTGGAGGAGTGAAACACCGTCTTCAATATGTGGATGAGATTCAAGGTGTCAAATTCTACAATGATAGCAAATCGACTAATATTCTAGCAACACAAAAAGCTCTTTCTGGTTTTGATAACAGCAAGGTGATCTTGATTGCAGGGGGGCTCGATCGTGGCAATGAATTTGATGAATTGGTGCCTCACATTACTGGTTTAAAGGAAATGGTGATTCTAGGGGAATCAGCTCCTCGAGTGAAACGCGCAGCAGATAAAGCTGGCGTCTCTTATGTTGATGCGGCAGATGTAGCGGATGCTACAAAGAAAGCCTTCGACTTGGCTAGCCCCGGAGATGTTGTGCTACTAAGTCCTGCTAATGCCAGCTGGGATATGTATCCGAATTTTGAAGTGCGTGGGGATGAATTCCTTGCTACAGTAAAAGGGTTGAAATAAGATGAAAAAAATAATGTTTACTGGTGGGGGAACCGTGGGACATGTGACCCTTAATCTCCTCTTGATTCCAAAATTTATCGAAGATGGATGGGAAGTTCATTATATTGGGGACAAAAAAGGAATCGAATACCAAGAGATCAAAAAGTCTGGCCTAGACGTACGCTTCCATTCAATTGCAACGGGGAAATTGCGCCGTTATTTCTCTTTCCAAAATATGATGGATGTGTTCAAGGTGGCTTGGGGAACGCTCCAGTCCATTGCAATCCTGCTTCGTGTGCGCCCACAAGTTCTCTTCTCAAAAGGGGGATTTGTCTCTGTGCCGCCGGTGATCGCAGCTAGACTCACGCGTGTCCCTGTCTATATCCATGAGTCGGATCTCTCGATGGGATTGGCCAATAAAATTGCTTATAAATTCGCTACCAAGATGTACACGACTTTTGAGCAAGCTCATGGTTTAACAAAGAGTGCGCATATCGGTGCGGTAACCAAGGTCACAGATCATATTCCGACAACTTCTGAAGAATTAGAAGAAAAAACACAAGGATTTCAAAAAGACTTGCCGACCCTTCTCTTTGTCGGAGGATCAGCCGGTGCGCGTGTCTTTAATGAATTTGTGACAGAGCATCAAGCAGAGCTCTTGCAGCACTACAATATCATCAATTTGACGGGTGATTCAACATTGAATCAGGCTGAGGGTGGCTTGTATCGAGTGGATTATGTAACCGATCAGTATTTACCCATGCTCCAGAAGGCTGATTTAGTGGTGACTAGAGGTGGAGCCAATACCTTATTTGAGCTCTTAGCTATGAACAAACTCCATCTGATTGTACCGCTAGGAAAAGAAGCCAGCCGTGGCGATCAGATTGAAAATGCCCAATATTTTGTGGATAAAGGTTATGCAGAGCAATTGCAGGAAGAGCAATTGACGCTCGAAACCTTTAATGAAACCATTCAAGAAATGTTGAAGCAAAGCCAAGTCTACCACCAAGCAATGGAAAAATCGACAGAACTCCTTTCACTAGACGATTTTTATGGTCTGCTTCAAAAAGATATCAGTAAGGGAAAAGATGACGGACGACAATAAAAAAACGCCAACGGATGACAAAATTACAGAATTGTCAGCCTGGCAAAAAAGAAACAAAGAATATTTAGAAAAAAAAGCGCTTGAAAAAGCGGAAGAAGCTGAAACAGAGGAAACTGAAAGCGAAGAAGCACAAGAAGACGAAAACCTTTCAGAAAAAGAAACAGCTTCCGGCTCAGAGGAAGAATCTGAAGAAATAGAAGAATCTGAAGATAAATCTGAATCTGAGGCCAAAGAGGATCCAGATGCGGATGGAGAAAGTTCAGAAGGAGAAGAGGATGATCCGGCTGTAGAGGAGCTAGATCCTTCAGAGAAGCAAGAGAAAAAGCCTTCATTCTTTAAAGGCTTAAAGACGAAAAAGCCAAAGAAGGAACCGACAGTGGCAAAACGCCATATCTATCGTGCCCTTCCGGTAATCGGAATCAGCTCGATTGTCGCCCTTCTCTCAATCTATTTTTTAAGTCCCTTGTCCACACAGAAAGTGATTGAATTTTCAGGGAACAAAGCGGTTGATCAGCAACTCTTATATGAAAAAAGTCGCATCAAAGAAGAAGATTATACTCTGACGACCTTCCTTCATAAATCGGTCTATGAACAAAATATGAAAACGGCTAGTCCATGGATCAAAGAGGTTCACATGCATTATCAATTCCCGGTGACCTTTAAAGTCAATATCGTGGAACACAAAGTGGTTGCCTATTATGTGACCGGAGAAGACCACTATCCAGTGTTGGAAAATGGAGAAGTAGTGGAAACAGTAACTCCAGCTTCAGAATTGCCGTCCTCCTATATTAGCTTAAAATTCTCAGATCGAGAATTGGTTAGACAATTTGTCCAAGAAATGAAGTCTATTTCTTCTTCCATTACGGATAAAATTGTTTCGGTTGATCTGACACCGAGCAAGGTCACCAAGGATCTGGTGACCATCACCATGAAAAACGATAATAAAATCTTGGTGCCTGTTTCCCAAATTACCCGCAAGCTTCCTTATTATAAAGCGATCAGTAAGCAATTAGACGATGATTCGACTATCGATATGGAGGCTGGAGTTTTCAGCTATAGTGAACAATCCATCGCAGATGCCAAAGAGCAAGCTGAAAAAGAAAAGGCTGAAAGTACAGAAAAGCAAGAAGAACATTCTGAGGAAGCAAGCCACGAACAGAATCAAGAACAGAATCCAGAAGGAGAGAATTCTTCTGGAAATGAGTAAAGCCCATAAATTATCTCAAATAATTGAAGAAAAAATGTCCATTTTAGGCTTCTTTGTGATATAATGAAGTTTGGATAGTTCCAACTAAAAGGGCTATAAATAGATGTAAAGTGAAAACAAATAAAGAGAGAGGACTGGTGTAATGGCTAGAGACGGCTTTTTTACAGGTTTAGATATCGGTACTAGTTCAATAAAAGTATTGGTGGCAGAACATGTCAATGGAGAAATGAATGTAATTGGAGTCAGCAATGCAAAAAGTGCTGGCGTCAAAGATGGAATTATAGTAGATATCGAAGCTGCTTCAAATGCAATTAAAACTGCAATCAGCCAAGCTGAAGAAAAAGCAGGGATTTCAATCAATCTAGTCAATGTTGGGTTGCCTGCAAACTTACTACAAATCGAAGCAACTCAAGGAATGATTCCAGTCACAAGTGATTCGAAAGAAATCACAGATGCAGATGTTGAGAATGTTGTCAAATCTGCACTCACAAAAAGTATGACACCGGATCGTGAAGTAATCACCTTCATTCCTGAGGAATTCACAGTTGATGGTTTCCAAGGAATCCGCGATCCACGTGGAATGATGGGGATCCGACTTGAAATGCGTGGCCTTCTTTATACAGGACCTCGTACAATCTTGCACAATTTGCGTAAAACCGTTGAACGTGCAGGCTTACAAGTTGAAAACATCATCATTTCACCGCTTGCGATGATCAAAACAGTCTTGAATGAAGGCGAACGTGAATTCGGAGCAACGGTGATCGATATGGGTGGTGGCCAAACAACGGTGGCATCTGTTCGTAGCCAAGAACTTCAATTTACAAATATCTACCAAGAAGGTGGCGATTATGTTACCAAAGATATTTCTAAAGTATTGAAAACTTCTCAAAAATTGGCAGAAGGCTTGAAGTTCAACTATGGTGAAGCCTATGTGCCATCTGCTGGAAACGAAGTCTTCCATGTAGAAGTCATTGGTGAAGTAGAGCCAGTTGAAGTGACTGAGAAGTACTTAGCTGAAATCATTTCAGCACGTATCAAACACATCTTTGAGCAAATCAAACAAGACCTTGAGAGAAGACATCTGTTGGATCTTCCTGGTGGTATTGTGATTATCGGTGGAGGAGCGATCCTTCCTGGTGTTGAAGAATTGGCTCAAGAAGTCTTTGGTGTAAATGTGAAATTGTTTGTTCCAAATCAAATTGGAATTCGCAATCCAGCTTTTGCCCATGTAATTAGCTTGTCTGAATATGCAGGCAATTTGACAGATGTGGATATTATTGCTCAGGCTGCGGTTCATGGAGACGAAGTCTTGCGTCAACAACCGATTCAATTTGATCGTCCAGTGCAACCACAAGTACAACCACAACCTGCTGCTCCAGCACAACCGGTAGTACCTGCATACAATGCTGAGAAGATTGAATCTCCAGTGGATGCTCGAGAAATTCCAGCAGCAAGCAATGATAGCAAACAAGAACCAAAAGCTACATTCACAGACCGAATGAAAAATTTGATCGGTAATATGTTTGATTAAGGAGTGTAAGTATTTATGACATTTTCATTTGACACAGCAGCGGCACAAGGTGCAGTAATTAAAGTAATCGGTGTCGGTGGCGGTGGCGGAAACGCCATCAATCGTATGATTGACGAAGGCGTTGCCGGTGTAGAATTCATCGCAGCTAATACAGATGTTCAAGCACTTTCAAGTGCAAAAGCTGAAACAGTTATCCAATTGGGTCCAAAATTGACTCGTGGATTGGGTGCTGGAGGTCAACCTGAAGTTGGTCGTAAGGCAGCTGAAGAAAGCGAAGAAGTGTTAACAGAAGCTTTGCAAGGTGCAGACATGGTCTTCATCACTGCAGGGATGGGTGGAGGATCTGGTACAGGTGCTGCACCAGTCATCGCTCGTATTGCTAAAGCTGTAGGTGCTTTGACAGTAGCCGTTGTGACTCGTCCATTCGGGTTTGAAGGTTCAAAACGTGGCAACTTCGCTATTGAAGGGATCAACGAACTTCGCGAACATGTAGATACCTTGTTGATTATTTCTAATAACAACTTGCTTGAAATTGTAGACAAGAAGACACCGCTTCTTGAAGCTTTGAGTGAAGCAGATAACGTTCTTCGTCAAGGTGTTCAAGGGATCACTGACTTGATCACAAGTCCTGGATTGATCAACCTTGACTTTGCAGACGTGAAGACCGTTATGGAAAACAAAGGGAATGCCCTCATGGGTATTGGTGTTGGTAGTGGTGAAGAACGCGTTATCGAAGCGGCTCGTAAAGCCATTTACTCTCCACTTCTTGAAACTACAATTGATGGTGCAGAAGACGTGATCGTCAACGTAACAGGTGGTTTGGATATGACATTGATCGAAGCTGAAGAAGCTTCAGAAATTGTAAACCAAGCTGCAGGTCACGGAGTGAACATCTGGTTGGGTACATCTATTGATGAATCTCTTAAAGATGAAATCCGCGTGACGGTTGTTGCAACTGGTGTCCGTCAAGACAAGGTAGAACGCGTTAGCGGAATTGCTTCCTCACAACGTCCTTATAAAACAGGACCACGTGAACAACGCCCACAAGCTGCACCATTTGACCGTGAATTTGATTTGAAACAAGATGTTGAATTGCCAACAACTCCAAGTCGTCCAGCGGTAGAACCAAACCGTGGCTCAGCCTTTGGTGATTGGGATATTCGTCGTGAGAATATCGTTCGCCAAACTGAACCAACATCAACACATCAAGTTGATCGTTACGTAGATTCATCTTCAGATGATGATGAATTGGAAACACCACCATTCTTCCGGAATCGTTAATCATGAATCTGGTAGAGAATGCTGATCTTGTTCGGCAACAAGTAGAAACAGCAAGAAACAAAGCTAACCGTCAAGATCAAGTTAATGTGATAGCTGTCACCAAGTATGTGGATGTTGCTACAACAGAAGCACTGGTAAAAACAGGTATCCAACATATCGGTGAAAATCGTGTCGATAAATTCCTAGAAAAGTATCAAGCTCTAAACGGGTATGATCTCACTTGGCACTTGATTGGGAGCCTCCAACGGCGGAAAGTAAAAGACGTGATCAATCTCGTCGATTACTTTCATGCCTTGGATTCGGTGAAGCTGGCTCAAGAAATTCAAAAGCGCGCAGAACACCCAATCAAGTGTTTCCTCCAAGTGAACATTTCTGGTGAAGAAAGTAAGCATGGATTTGCACCCGATGAACTGGATGATGTTTTAGCGGAAATCGCACAGCTGGACAAAATTGAAATTGTTGGTTTAATGACGATGGCTCCTTTTGAGGCTAGTCAAGAAGAGTTGCAGGATATTTTTTCAAAAACTCACCAACTTCAGAAACAACTAGAAAAGAAACAATTAAAAAATATGCCTTTTTCAGAACTAAGTATGGGTATGAGTCGTGACTTTGAAGTAGCCATTGCGAACGGAGCGACTTATGTTAGAATTGGGACATCATTTTTTAAATAGGAAAGAACTATGTCATTAAAAGATAAATTTAACAACTTTATTGACTACTTCACAGAAGACGGTGAAGAAGTAGAAGTTCGCGAGGCAAAAGCAGCTGGGGCGGAAACACAACCAGTTCCACAGCCGACTCCTCAAGTGACTTCTCCACGTCCACAGATTAGTCAAAGAGAACCAGTAAAACCAAAACCGACTCCTGTCGCACCTGTTACGACTCCAGTGTCTACAGCGGCAGTGAAGGAACCTGTTTCAACAACGAAAAATACATCTGAAAATATCACTCGCTTGCATGAACGTCAACGTGAATTGGCTGCTAATCGTGCGAATACAGATGAAAAGATTACCATTGATGTACGCTATCCCCGCAAATACGAGGAAGCGACTGAAATTGTTGATCTATTACTATCTAATGAGAGTATTTTGATTGACTTCCAATATATGACTGAAGTACAAGCACGTCGTTGTTTAGATTATTTGGATGGGGCTCGTTATGTTTTAGCAGGAAATCTTCGTCGTGTTGCAAGTACTATGTACTTGTTGACTCCAATTAATGTAGTTGTTAACATTGAAGATATCCGCCTTCCAAATGATGTGGAAGTGACAGAATTTGACTATGATATGAAACGTAATCGTTAAGATGGTTATCTTTCAATACTTATCAAATATCATTCAAATCTATTCCATCATTCTTGTCATCTATGCCTTACTATCTTGGTTCCCTGGGGCACCTCAGAGTACTCTTGGACAAATGGTTCACCGCCTAGTTGAACCATTTTTGAGCCTTTTTAGAAAGTTACCATTGCAGTTTGGGGGCTTGGATTTTACAGTTCTAGTAGCACTTTTGGTCTTGAACTTGATGAATCAGTTATTAGCCCGCTTGTTCCTACTTTTGATTGGATAGAATACGATGGGACAGACAGAGATTTACCAACATTTCAATCGCGAAGATCACGAATTCATTGATCGTTGTATTGAATTGTCTGAAAGAGTGGTGGAACGCTATTCTGTTGAGGTGACGGGTTTTTTAAACCCTCATCAGGTCACTATTTTACGAAATGTCGCGGCAAGCTACCAATTACAGGTCTTTGCTTCCAGCGATGAGCAGAAAATGGAGTATGCCAAGGTTATTGTTGCTCCAGATTATTACCAATTAGATCCAAGTGACTTTGATCTGGCCCTATTGGAAATGGTCTATGCTTCAAAATTTCATCACTTGACCCATTCCCAGGTACTGGGGACCATTGTTTACCAATTAGGTGTGGAGCGCAAGTCCTTTGGAGATATTCTAACGAGTGATGGAAAGATCCAAGTATTTGTTGAACAGCGTTTTGTTCCCTATTTCATGGATCACATCCAGAAAATTTCTCGGGTACCTGTTAAGCTGAGGGAAGTTCCTCTCTCTGAACAAATGATCGTAGAGGAAGAAAGCCAGCAGCGAGATATTCTCGTGTCGAGTTATCGGTTAGATAAGGTGATTGCTGGGACCTTCAAGCTTTCGCGCTCACAAGCTAGTCAGTTGATTAGTTCTGGTCTAGTGAAAGTTAACTATGCGACTACTTCCAATGTTAGCTATGCTGTAGGTCTGAATGATTTAGTCAGTGTTCGACGCTTTGGGCGTCTTAAAATTGTTTCTGAAAATGGTATTTCAAAGAGTGGAAAATATAAAGTAACTGTTGAAGTACTCTTAAGTAAAAAATGAGGAGGAGTTATGGCTCTTACTGCTTTAGAAATTAAAGATAAAACTTTTGGCGTTAAATTTAGAGGGTATGATGCGAACGAAGTAGAAGAATTTCTAGATATCGTTGTTCGCGATTATGAAGATCTTGTTCGTTTAAATCATGATCAAGAAGCAAAAATTCAAGCTCTTGAAGAACGCTTAAACTATTTTGATGAAATGAAAGATTCATTGAGTCAATCTGTTTTGATTGCACAAGATACTGCTGAACGTGTGAAACAAGCAGCTAACGAACGTTCTGAAAATATTGTTCGTCAAGCTGAACAAGATGCACAACACTTAGTAGATGAAGCAAAACAAAAAGCAAATGAAATCCTTCGTCATGCAACGGATAATGCCAAGAAGGTTGCCGTTGAAACAGAGGAATTGAAGAACAAGACACGCGTCTTCCATCAACGTTTGAAATCAACCATCGAAAGCCAATTGAGCATTATCGATACACCTGAATGGGATGAAATTCTTCGTCCAACAGCTATGTACATTCAAACAAGTGATGAAGCTTTCCGTGAAATTGTGGAGAAAGCTTTGGGTGAATCAGTTCACCATCATCATGCAGAAGATGATAACATTGATTTGACTCGTCAATTCTCTCCAGCTGAAATTGAAGAATTGCAAAAACGCATTGAAGCAGCTAATTTAGAATTGGGTGCAACACAAGCGTTTGAAGGTTTGAATGAAAAAGTTCAATCCGCTTTAGAAGAAGCAGAGCACGCTCGTCATGAAAATGAGGAAGTCGTTGCGGTTGAAGAAACTGTTCAACCAGAAGATGATGCAAATCGTGAATCTGTCAATATTTTATAATTTTGTAAAAACAGGTCCATTAATGATAGGTCTAGCGAGCAGATGATGGTGGAAGATCTGCACTCCCTCTTAATGGATGATCCTTTTACAGTATTCGTTCTGAACCCTTGAGTAAGAACGGACGTTTCCCTCGTTACGGGATGAGAGGAGAAGGTCGCTTGCGACTTCTCGAACAAAGGTGGTACCACGAGCAATCGTCCTTTTTAGGATGCTCGTGTTTTTTTTATAGCTTTTAAATCAATAAGGAGACATAATGAAACTCAAAGAAACATTGAATCTTGGGAAAACAGCTTTTCCAATGCGGGCTGGGCTTCCAACGAAGGAACCAGTTTGGCAAAAAGAATGGGAAGATGCAAAATTGTATCAACGCCGTCAAGAGTTGAATGAAGGAAAACCGCATTTTACCCTTCATGATGGCCCTCCCTATGCCAACGGAAATATTCACGTAGGGCATGCCATGAACAAGATCTCAAAAGATATCATTGTTCGTTCTAAGTCTATGTCAGGCTTTTACGCCCCTTATATTCCAGGTTGGGATACCCATGGTCTACCAATTGAGCAAGTCTTGGCTAAACAAGGTGTCAAACGTAAAGAAATGGACTTGGTTGAGTACTTGAAACTCTGCCGTGAATACGCTCTTTCTCAAGTAGATAAACAACGCGAAGACTTCAAACGTTTGGGTGTTTCAGGTGATTGGGATCACCCTTATGTAACCTTGACGCCTGACTATGAAGCAGCGCAAATCCGCGTCTTTGGTGAAATGGCCAATAAAGGCTATATCTACCGTGGAGCTAAGCCAGTTTACTGGTCTTGGTCTTCTGAGTCAGCCCTTGCTGAAGCAGAGATTGAATACCATGATTTGGTTTCAACGTCTCTTTACTATGCGAACAAAGTTAAAGATGGTAAGGGTGTCCTAGATACAGATACCTACATCGTTGTCTGGACAACAACTCCATTTACGGTTACAGCTTCTCGTGGATTGACGGTAGGTGCAGAGTTTGATTATGTCGTAGTGAAACCTGCTGGATCTGACCGCAAGTATGTTGTAGCATCTGAACTCTTGCCAAGCCTTTCTGAAAAATTCGGTTGGGAAAATGCTGAAGTCCTTGCAACTTACCAAGGAAAAGAATTGAACCATATCGTTACAGAACACCCATGGGATCCTGAAGTGGATGAATTGGTGATCCTTGGTGAGCATGTAACCCTTGATTCAGGTACTGGTATCGTCCATACCGCTCCTGGTTTTGGTGAGGATGACTACAATGTAGGGATTGCCAATGGCCTCGAAGTTGCTGTTACTGTTAACGAACGCGGAATCATGATGGAAAATGCTGGCCCTGACTTTGCTGGTCAGTTCTATGACAAGGTTGTTCCAACTGTTATCGAAAAACTTGGTGATTTGCTTCTTGCTAAAGAAGAAATCTCTCACTCCTACCCATTTGACTGGCGGACGAAAAAACCAATCATCTGGCGTGCAGTTCCACAGTGGTTCGCTTCTGTATCAAAATTCCGTCAAGATATCTTGGACGAAATTGAAAAAGTGAAATTCCACTCAGAATGGGGGAAAGTGCGTCTTTACAACATGATTCGTGACCGTGGTGACTGGGTCATCTCTCGTCAACGTGCCTGGGGTGTGCCTCTTCCAATCTTCTATGCAGAAGACGGAACACCAATCATGACAGCTGAAACCATCGAACATGTGGCTCAACTCTTTGAAGAGCATGGTTCTATTATCTGGTGGCAACGTGAAGCGAAAGACCTCTTGCCAGAAGGATTTACGCATCCAGGTTCACCGAATGGCGAATTTACAAAAGAAACAGATATCATGGACGTCTGGTTTGACTCCGGTTCATCATGGAATGGGGTTGTGGTTAATCGTCCAGAACTCAAATATCCAGCTGATCTTTACCTTGAAGGTTCAGACCAATACCGTGGTTGGTTCAACTCATCTCTTATCACATCTGTGGCGAACCATGGTGTTGCACCATACAAACAAATCTTATCTCAAGGTTTCGCTTTGGATGGTAAAGGTGAGAAGATGTCTAAATCTCTTGGAAATACCATTGCTCCAAGTGATGTTGAAAAGCAATTTGGTGCTGAAATCTTGCGTCTCTGGGTAACCAGTGTAGACTCAAGTAATGACGTGCGTATCTCAATGGATATCTTGAGCCAAGTGTCTGAGACTTACCGTAAGATCCGGAATACTCTTCGTTTCTTGATTGCCAATACTTCTGACTTTAATCCAGCTGAGGATGCAGTTGCTTATGACGAGCTTCGTTCAGTGGACAAGTACATGACCATTCGCTTTAACCAGCTTGTCAAGACTATCCGTGATGCTTATGAAAACTTCGAATTCTTGACGATCTACAAGGCGCTTGTTAACTTTATCAACGTTGATTTGTCTGCCTTCTACCTTGACTTTGCCAAAGATGTTGTCTATATTGAAGGTGCAAAATCACTTGAACGTCGTCAAATGCAAACAGTCTTCTATGATATCCTTGTGAAAATCACGAAACTCTTGACTCCAATTCTTCCTCACACTGCTGAAGAAATCTGGTCTTATCTTGAGTTTGAAGCGGAAGACTTCGTTCAGTTGTCAGAATTGCCAGAAGCAGAAACGTTTGCCAACCAAGAAGAAATCTTGGATACCTGGTCAGCTTTCATGGACTTCCGTGGTCAAGCGCAAAAAGCCTTGGAAGAAGCGCGGAATGAAAAAGTGATCGGTAAATCACTCGAAGCTCATTTGACAGTTTATCCAAATGAAGTTGTGAAAACACTTCTTGGAGCTGTTGATAGCAATGTTGCCCAACTCTTGATTGTTTCTGAATTGACGATCGCAGAAGGCCCAGCTCCAGAAGGTGCAGTGACCTTTGAAGATGTAGCCTTCACGGTTGAACGTGCCGCTGGTGAAGTTTGTGACCGTTGCCGTCGCATCGATCCAACAACGGCTGAACGTCACTACCACGCAACCATCTGTGATCACTGTGCACGCATCGTTGAAGAGAACTTTGCGGACGCAGTCGCAGAAGGATTTGAAGCTAAATAAAAGACATTAAAAGAAGTTCCATAAAGGAACTTCTTTTATATTGAAGACAAAATCATCTTAAAAACTTTCCTTAGGTGAGTACGGACGTCAGCGAACTTCTTTGAAGTTCCATGACTAATTATTGAGCCTAAGGTCTCAATAATTCCGAGTGCCTGAAACGTTGTTGTTTCAGGCACTTTTCTCACAGCGGAAAGTTTCAGTATTTTCTTAAATTGATTTAAAAATTGGGACTCAAATTTATTTTTTTGCAGAATCACTTAACTTATTTTACTTTAAAATAGTTTGTTTACATTCTAAATGAAGTTCCATTATGGCACTTTTTTTGGTGACAGAATGGTGTAGAGATTCATGTATTAAGGAAATAAAAAAAGTAAGGCAAATTGGCCTTACTTTGTAATTGGAAAGGAAATTTCAATTAGTTTATCGGAGTAGAGGGTTTTAATAGCGGATTGGTCAATGATTTGAAGATCAATCTTACGTTTTAAAAAGAACTCACGAATTTTTTCAACTTCAGTTTCACGAATAGCTCGGTGTTTGTTACTGATCAATAATTCATAGTGTGTTGGGGCCTGTGTAAAAACGACGTCTGTATTGCCCGCGGAATAAACCTCGACAAGCAAGGCGTCAGTGCTAGCAAGTTGGCTTTTGACCAGTGCAGCATGACTATTTGTGGTATTAATGAGCTTCATATGAGTTCCTCCTAACCTCTATCTTCATTTATTATAGCACTTTTTTATTTTTTGTGAAAGAATTCCTTTATTTTTTGTGGGTATTTTTCCACTGTTCAATGCCCCATTTGTGACTGCCACGTTTGAGTTTTTCAATAGCTTCATCTACAGGAAACCAAGCAAGATTGTTAAAATCTTCCAGTGGTTTTTGAGCCTCTGTATAGTCTACCACTTCATAAATATAGGCAGGATTGTAGTAGTAGGTGTCGCGATGACTGGAATAGAAATACTCATCTGCTTGGCCATAGTATTGCCCTAAGACAGCGGTAAAGCCTAATTCTTCAATCAGTTCCCGTTTCAGAGCTTGCACGTGATCTTCACCTGCCTCAATTTCCCCTCCAGGTAAGAACCAAGCTCCATTAGGAGCTTGAACGAGGATGATCTGATCCTTGTCCTTATTGGGAATAACAGCGTAGACACCATAGCGATTGACGTAGGTCACATCTTGTTTTTTTTCACCAAAACTTGGAATGGTCATGGTTTTCTCTTTTCTTATTTTTTCATCATTATATCATATTTTTTAGCAAAAATCTGGAGGGAAA
>NZ_JAPVZA010000022.1:0-35209 GCF_041432115.1 Streptococcus sp. 27098_8_12 | reverse complement strand
ACGAATTACCGATTTCTGTCCCACTCTCTTTATTTCATATAGATCATCCCTGTACAGGATTGCTCGGAAAGTTCAACAAAGCCCAGGGATTGGTAAAAGGCTAGATTTTTCTCGCTACGTTCAGTGGCAAGGAGCCGTTGATAGACATTTGGGAAGGTCGCTAAAGCCTCTTTTAAGAGTTTCTTTCCAATGCCTTGGCGCTGGTGATCTGGTCTTACCAAAAGGTCCTGCACAAAAATAACCGAGTGGCCATCACCTACTAAGCGAATGTAGGCGACGAGCTCTTTCTCATCATAGACGGCCAACTGCCAGAGACTAGCTTTGACAGCTTGTTCCAGCATAGATGGGTTGTTGGTATAATTGGTCCAACCCACCGAGCTGTAGAGTGCGAGTAGGTCTGTCATCGCTGGAATTTCTTTTTTATAATCTAACATCTTAACTCCTTTTTAACCGATAGTGCTGGAAGAAGGCGATATCTCGGTAAGGGGACTCTTGGCAAACAGATAGCTCCATCTTGAGCATAGACTCTCGCCAGCCTTCTTGGTCCTTGAAGCGGTTGTCCTGCAAGGCATAAAAGACACGGATCCCTTGGTAGTCCTGAACTTCGAGGGCTAGATCGTCTACTTCTCTATCTAGATCATAGGCCTGTGCCAAACCCATGGAGTGGGTTTCCAGATCTTGACCGGTTAAGAGATCAAGCGCCTTCTGAGTATCATTTTCAAAGACGACGGTCTGTAGGACGCGGCCAACCTCATTGTGCTTGACGATAGAGAGCAGGCCTCCTGGTTTTAAGAGACGGGTGAATTCCTTGAGAACATCCTTGCGATCCTCCACATACTCCAAGACATTGTGGCAAAGGATGACATCAAAACTGGCATCTTCAAAGCTCTCTATCTGCTCCAGACTTCCGACGAATTGCTGGTAGGGATGGTCCTGGGCCCGCAAAGCCACCATTTCCCCATTAGGCTCCACAGCTAGGACTTCATTGTCTTGCGCCAGGTGGTTGGCCACCAGGCCAAAGCCACTGCCAAAATCAAGCACTCGCTTTCCCTTGATGTCCTTCAATTGTTCAAAAAGGATATCATAATAGATCTGTCCCCAGGGTTGCCGGAGGTTTTCTAAATAGGCTTGAATATTCGCGGCCATCGATCTCCTCCTATTTGAAATTGAACATCTTGCTAGCTAGCTTGTCCGAGATGCGTGGGAAAAGGGTATAGAGCTTGTGGGTCAGGTTCAAGAGCCAAGGCAGATTGAGCTCACGTTTTGCTTTTACAAAGTTCTTCACGATCTTCTTGGCCACAAAGTCCGGTTCCAAAATATAGCGATCCACAGCTTTGACATAGCTTCCGTCTGGGTCTGCCTGATCAAAGAAAGTGGTCCGAATGGGGCCTGGATTGACCGTCGTCACATGGACACCAAAGGGCATGAGTTCTAGACGCAGGGCATTCGAGAAGCCAATAGCTGCAAACTTAGTCGCCGAATAAAGGCTGGATTTGGCAGTTGCAACGAGCCCCGCCATACTGACGATATTGACAATGTGCCCCTTGCCTGCTTCCTTCATGTGCGCACCCATCAAGCGTGAAAACTGCATGAGGGCAAAGGTATTGACCTCAAACATGGCATGGATCTGCTCATTGGTAATCTGGTCAAACTCTTCAAAGATCCCATAGCCTGCATTGTTGACCAAGATATCGATCTGCCCGTAGCGCTGATAGAGCTCTTCTACCAAATCTTGGACGGCTGAGGAATCAGTGATATCGATCCCGATGCATTCAGCTTGAGGATGACTGGCATAGAGCTTTTCCAGTTTTTCTTGATTTCTGCCTAGGAGAATCAGCCGATCTTCAGGGAGGAGCTTGACCATTTCTTGGGCCAAACCTCCACTTGCTCCTGTTATGAGAATGGTTCGCATCTTAGATCTCCACTTCTTCCAAATCTTTGACCACATAGACATTTTCAAAAATGCTGGACGCATCCTTGCGCAATTTGCTGATGTCCTTAGAGAGGAAGCGAGCACTGATATGGTTGAGTAGAAGTCGCTTGGCCCCTGCTTCACGCGCCACTTCTGCTGCCTGCATATTGGTCGAATGCCCATGCTTACGAGCAATCTTCTCATCACCCTTGCCATAGGTAGACTCATGGACGAGGACATCCGCATTGACTCCAAGGCGGACGCTGGCATCGGTCTTTCTGGTATCTCCTAGGATCGTGATAATCTTACCAGGCCGAGGGGCTGAAATATAATCCGCCGCAATGATCTTGGTGCCATCTTCCAGGGTGACATCTTGTCCATTTTTGACCTGACCAAAGAGTGGACCAAAAGGAACCCCTGCTGCCTTGAGCTTGTCTGCGTCGAGCGTCCCTTCGAGGTCTTTTTGCATGATCCGATAACCCACGCAGAAAATGGTGTGGTCCAAAGCTTCCGCATAAACTGTGAATTTATCAGTTTCTAAAATCTTGCCCAGAGAATGCCCATCGAATTCATGAAAATGAATGCGGTAAGGCAGGCGAGAGCCTGATACGCGAAGACTAGTCATCACAAAGGATTTGATCCCTACTGGTCCATAGATATCCAGATCCGTCTGCTCTTCATTGGCCTGAAAGGCCCGACTAGATAGGAAACCTGGCAAACCAAAAATATGGTCTCCGTGTAGGTGAGTGATAAAGATCTTGCTAACCTTTCGCGGACGAATGGTCGTTTCTAAAATTTGATTCTGTGTCGCTTCGCCACAATCAAAGAGCCAGACTTCATTGATCTCGTCCAGCAATTTGAGCGCTAAGCTCGATACATTACGGGCTTTTGAGGGTTGCCCAGCTCCCGTTCCTAAAAATTGAATGTCCATTGTCTACTTTCTATCTATATAAATCATGGCCGTCCGGTTCTCTGAACGGAAAGAAAGGTCGCCAGGGTAGGCTTGCGCTAACTCGAGGAGCTCTTCTTGGTTATATCCTGACAGTTTCAAGCGTCCATCTTCCAAGGTCATCAAGTCAGTTAGGGCTGAGAGGGCTTCTGTTTGAGTGACCACTTCTGGTTCAGCCTCTTGCAAGCAGATCTTGCCATCTTTTTCAAAGACCAAACAATGTGGAAAGATCTCTGCAATTTCGAATAAAATAGCAGGGGTGATATCCTCTGTTGGATGTTCAGCAAAGACACAGGCTAGCTCTTCATTTACGTAAGCCAAGCCATAAGACTTACCTGATAAGTTGAGGCGGATAAAGGGCTTCCATTCATCAAAGCTTTGCTGAACTGTGAATAAGTCAAATACCCGACTCAAGTCCAAGAAATAATCCATGGCCTCCTTGGGGCTCTTCTTTTGATAGAGCTCTGCGAAATAGGCGTTGATCACACTTGGGGGAGGCGTAATCACACGGAGACGCAATTCCTCAGGGATTGTGCTTAAAAGATTGGTCAGGTAGACCCGATCGAGGCTGGTATAGCCTCCATATTTTATTGCTAAATCAACGTAATCCGTCATAAAATTCTTCCAACTTCCACTTATTTTTCTCTGCGATATAGCCTTGAATGACCTCGACATCCTCTTCAAATTCGCGCTGGTCAATGATCGCTACTGTTTCTAGATCATGTGTCCGATAAGATTTTGAAAAGGGAACGCGAATGGTAAAGGGAACAAAGAGTTCTCTCAGTTTTTCTAGAAGCAAAGCCTGGAGATCTTCACGGGCTGTCTCAGAGCGTGCTGAAATCAAGCTAAAAGGTGTCTGGGTTGGTGTAAAGTCTGCTACTTTATCTGCTTTGTTGTATAGCGTCAAGCGAGGGATCTCCAGCATACCCAGATCCTTCATGATCGAAAGCACCGTCTTTTCATGCTCTTCATGATTGGGATCAGACGCATCGATGACATGGACCAGGAGGTCCACATTCTTACTTTCTTCCAAGGTTGACTTAAAGCTTGATACCAACTCTGTTGGTAGATCTTGGATAAAGCCAACCGTATCGGTCAGCGTCACTTGCAAATTGCCTGTTAGATGGATGCTCTTGGTTGTGGCATCCAAGGTCGCAAAGAGTTCATCGGCTTCATACTGGCTCTTACTGGTCAGCTGATTCATAATGGTCGACTTTCCTGCATTGGTATAGCCGATCAAACCAATCTTAAAGACAGGTGATTCCAAGCGTTTTTCACGAAGGGTTTCCCGGTTCTTTTCAACTGCCTTGAGCTGACGCTCAATATCGGTGATTTGATTGCGAACGCTCCGGCGGTTCAACTCCAACTGACTTTCCCCTGGACCACGAGAACCAATTCCCCCAGCTTGACGGCTGAGCATGATCCCTTGACCGACAAGACGTGGCAAAAGGTATTTGAGTTGGGCCAAGTGCACCTGCAACTTCCCTTCATGACTCCTAGCCCGCATGGCAAAGATATCTAAAATCAACTGCATCCGGTCAATGACCTTGACCCCAAGGATTTCTTCTAGGTTGACATTTTGACGCGGGGTCAGGCGGTTATTGACCACTACCGTTGTAATCTCATCTGCTTCGACCATTTGGGCGATTTCTTCTAGTTTTCCTGAGCCGACAAAGGTCTTGGTGTCGTATTTCTCCCGCTTTTGTGTGTAGGAGCCCCGGACATCCCCACCAGCTGTTTTAGCCAGGCTCGCCAACTCCTCCATAGACATGTCAAAATTGTCCATGCCTTGAAGTTCCACACCGACCAAAAGGATGCGTTCTTGTTTTTTTTCTGTTTCAATCATGCTGTAAAAACTCCTTAACATCTGCAAGAACCTGCTTCTTGAAGTGGGGGGCAGAAATGGCGTAAAAGGTCACTTCCATTCGATTTCGAAACCAAGTCAGCTGCCGTTTGGCAAAGCGCCGCGTATTGCGCTTGAGGATCTCACTGGCCTCTTCAAGGCTCTGCTCTCCCTTAAAGTAAGGAAAGAGTTCCTTGTAACCAATCCCTTTAGCTGCCTGAACCTCCGGATGGTCATCATAGAGCCACCGGGCTTCATCCAGCAAGCCTTCCTCTAGCATGCGATCTACTCGGCGATTGATGCGATCATAGATCAAGGACCGTTCATCATCTAGACAGATGAGATAGGGTTCATAATCGGTCTCTTCGTTTGCGAGGTCCTGCCCAAAATGCGCAATTTCAAGAGCCCGCATGGCCCGACGGCGATTGAGCTGAGGAATCACAAGTCCTTGCTCCGCCACTCTTTGGTACAAGTCTTCATCCGACAGCACGTCTAATTGAGCGCGATAGGCCAGAATCTCTTCATGAGGAACTTCACCACCTAGATGATAACCTTCGAGCAGACTTTGGATGTAAAGACCAGTCCCACCTGCAATGATAGGAAGCTTGCCTCGAGCTGTGATATCCTCAATCGCAGCCTTAGCTTCTCTTACAAAATCAAAAGCCGAGTAAGACTCGGTCACCTCCCGGACATCGATCAAATGATGGGGAGCTGCAGCTTGCTCTTCTGGTGTCGCCTTGGCTGTTCCAATATCCAGCTTGCGATAGACTTGTTGACTATCGCCACTAATGATTTCACCATTGAGGGCTTGCGCCAAATCGATCGCAAGAGCTGTCTTTCCAACAGCGGTCGGTCCCACAATCACAATTATCTTGGTTTTCATCGTTTTTCCTTGCAAAATTCACGTTTTTTCGTTACCATATATTATAACATAAATATTTAAAGTTCAGAAAAGGAGAAATTCTCATGGCTAAAGGATTTGGTAAAGGTTTTGTTACTGGTGTTGCTGGTACAGTTGCTGCTGTCGCAGGTGCAGTTTACACATTCAAGAAAAAAGTAATCGAACCAGAAGAACAAAAAGCAGCTTTCATCGAAGAAAACCGCAAAAAAGCAGCACGTCGCCGTGTCTCACACTAATCATTCAAAAAGCTCCGGGAAACCGGAGCTTTTTTTGTGTGGTTGTTAGTTGCTTTTACATTTTAATAAGTCAGTCGAAATATCCAATGAATTAGTCAAGTAATCCTACAATTCACTATGTCATCATTTATATATTTTTCTTTCCGCAGTGACAAAAGTACCTGAAACAGGAGCTGTTTCAGGTACTCGGAATTATTGAGAGTAAAACAGTTCGGGGAACTGTTTTAGCCTGAGCTAAGAATTTCAAGAGCGAAGGGGCTCAATAATTAGCTATGGAACTTCGTAGAAGTTCGCTAGCGTCCGCTGTCACCTAAGGAAAGATAAAATATAAATAAAGATTTCACCGTTCTTTGATCATTTTCGTTGCGATCTCCAAGAGTTCGACCCCCATCTGAAAATGCTCGTCTAACAAATCATAGACGGCATCTTCGGACAAGACACCACATGGTAGATCTGCTGGAAAGTCAGCTTGATTGGACAAGTCCAAATCATCAAAATAGACCTGACTACTATAATAATCGCGAAGTTGGATATAGCTTTCTTGATGCTCTCTTAGCTGATCCACTGCTTTTTTAGTTTCTTCCAAAGTTTTGGCATAGTCATTCAAATAACCTTCCATTCTTTGGATCCGTTCGATGTTTTCCTGTGCAATTGCCATGATTTACTCCACTTTCACCACTTCTAGATGGGGGCCACCTAGAAGCACGAGGTATTTTTCTACTTGCTCTTTGCCATAAGAACGACGAAGAGCTTCTGCATAGAGATCGAGCTGATCCCGGTAGCGTTCGACCAATTGACTAGGAACCTTGTAGTGATCCGTCTTGTAATCAAAAAGTAGGATCCGGTCCTCTAGCACCAAATAACCATCCAAGATCCCCCGCACGACAAAGTCCTCACCACTAGCTGGATCTTTCTTCAGCATGGCAAAAGGAGCTTCGCGGCGGACTCGAGAGGCTTCTTTTTGAAGCAAGGTCCCCAAAGGTGTCTCATAGAAAGCAAGGATGGCCTCTAGCTTGATGCGGGCTTTGACCGCTGGCTCTGCTTGAACTTGCTCTAAAGCTTGATGCAGTGTATCCAGCGTGATTTCTTCTTCAAGAGGCACGCGCTGCATGAGTTCATGGACAGCACTACCGACTTGGGCTCCTGTCACAGCTTTTTCTTGCCCAAAAGTAGGAAGCTCAAAGTCAGGCGTTACAATCTTAGCATCCATGATCTGGACGCCATTGGCATCCATGACCGGCTCATAGAATTTCTTGATCTGACTAGGGGTACGGACACTTGGTAAATGAATGGCCGGAGCATAGAGCTGATTGAGGCGATCAACATTTTCCAAGATATCCAAGGCCCGACGAATATCCTCTGACTGACGGATATCCTTGAGCTGATCAAGCCGAGAATCCTTCTCCTTCTCTAGTGGCTCCAGTTGGTCCGGTGTCAGGTCTTCGTCTGTCACAAAACGTGTGTCATAGGCCAGAGTATTCTTGGTAAACACATCTTGAATGGCAAAGAGCCAGTCCTGATAAGAGGTCCATTCTTTTCGCTTCTCTGGATCTAGCTTGCCATTGCGACTGGTCCCCCAATCGGCATCACGCAGTTTGTCCTCACGGCCTTTTCCGACCAGATAGAGCTTGAGCTCGGCCCGTGTCATAGCGACATAAAGAAGACGCATCTGCTCAGAAATTGTGGCCAATTTTGTTTCTTCCACATTGCGTTGGTAGCAAGGCGTTTCGATCTGCAGGCGAATGGTTTCTGGAGCAGCAGGATTCTCTGTCTCAACCGGCAGGTTCGCAACATATTTAAAGCCAATCCCTTTTTGACGACTGAGAATAATTGGCCCCGATTGATCCTTACGGTTAAAAGCCTTGTCCATATTGAGAATAAAGACGTACTTGAATTCCAGCCCCTTACTCTTATGGACGGTCATGAGCTGAACAGCATCTTTTGGTGCTGCAAGAGGGACGCTGGCCAAATCGTGTTCATTTTCGATCACCTTGTCGATCATGGCAATGAAGCGCGACAAGCCCTTAAAGCTGGCTTTTTCATAATCATTGGCCCGAAGCGTCAAAGCGTAGAGATTGGCCTGGCGCTGGGCTCCATTTGGAAGGGCGCCGACATAGTCATAGTAATAGCGATCCTCATAGATTTTCCACAGCAAATCATAGAGCGAAGAGGTCTTGGCAGCAGCCCGCCAAGTGGATAAAACCTTGAGGAAGTTCTCAATTTTAGCAAAGAGCTTGGCATCGATCAGCTTTGCATGCTCTGCAGTCTGTTCAAGGGCTAACTGGACCTTGTGGTAGAAGGCCACTTGCTTTTGCTCTGGAAGGGTCTGCAAGGAAATCCGTGCCAAATCATCTTCATCAAAGTCAAACATGGGGGATTTCATGAGAGCAACCAAGGGATAATCATGCAAGGGATTGTTAATGGTCCGCAAGGTATCCAACATGACCATCACTTCCAGTGACTCAAGATAATGCGCCTGTCCGCTATCTGCCACAATCGGAATATGGTATTGGTCAAAAGCTTCCAGAATCGCATCATTTCGAGTTCGAGTCGCAGTCAAGAGCGTAATCTCTTTAAAGGGCACTTTTTCTACCCGATGGAGGCGTAAAATTTCTTTGATGACTAGGAGAATTTCTCCCTTGGAAATCGTCTCGACTCCAAGAGGAGCTTCCTCGTCTTCGGTCTTTTCTTCCTGATCTTGGGAGCCATCATAGAGCAAAAATTCTGCCCGATGTTGAGGCAAGGCCATCCGCTGCTTGTCACTTCCTGCAACCAGATAATGGGTTTGATTGTAGTCAATCTCGCCCACCTCTTCGTCCATCAAATGGCGAAAGACATCATTGGTCGCATCCAATACTTCCACATGACTCCGGAAATTTTCCTTGAGGAGGATCAACCGCCCTTTCGCCCCTTCTTCTTGGTAGGCCTTAAATTTATCATTGAAAATCTGTGGATCTGCCTGACGGAAGCGATAAATCGATTGCTTGATATCCCCCACCATGAAGCGATTGTGGCCATTTGACAGCAAGTCCAACATCCGCTCTTGGGTATGGTTGGTATCCTGGTACTCATCGACCATGACCTCATGATAGCGCTCTTGAAAGGCTTGTCTCACCTCTGGGAATTGCTCTAAAATTTGAATGGCAAAGTGACTAATATCCCCAAATTCATAAGCTTTTTCTTGGATTTTTCGCTCCAGATAAGCGCGAGCAAAGTCTTTGATAAAGTCCCGGAGCAAGGAGAGCATGGGGCCTTCCTCTTGGTGGAAGGTTTGTTGAAATTCCAACTGATAGAGCTGGTTTCCCAAGTCTCTGAGGCGATTGATATGAATAGTTTTTTCCTGGTTATAAGCCGTGACTAACTCTTTCAACTCTTCCTTACGGGCTCTATTGGTCAAGGCTCCCCCATTTGAAGCCCGGCTAATCGCCACGACTGCCTTTAGGACAGAGGTCAGTTGTTCTTTATTGGTGGGACCTGTCAGGCTTCCAATCTGATCGAGCACCTCTTCTACAGCTTCCAAATACTTTGCCTTGCCAAATGCTTGGCCTTCATTGGACAAATGAAAGGCAAAAAAGCTTTCTGCTTCATAAAGGGCCTGCTGGATGCTCTCCATCAGATCGCCTTCAACCTGGTCAAAATCAGTCTCCTCATAGCCTTTTAGGAAATGCTCCTCCAGCCATTTCTCCGGATCACTGGTCGACTGAAGAAAGTCATAGATCTGGTAGACCTGTTCTTTAAACAAGGTCAAATTTTTGCGCTGGCCGGTGAAATTCTTGACCATCTGCACAAAGGCTTCTTGGTTTTCCCCCTGGTAATAGCGATCAAAAACAGCTTGAAAGACTTCATTTTGTAAGAGGCGTTGCTCACTAGCATTTTGTAAAATGCGAAACTGAGGTGCCAACCCAAGCAAATAGCCATAGCGCGTCACGACTTTTTGGGTAAAAGAGTCCATGGTTCCGATATCGCTGGTGGCGACATCTGCGATTTGACGGGCCAGGTGTTGCTTGAGCTCTGGGTCATCGCTCGCTTGCAGGGCTTTTCCAAGTTCACTTTCCAAACGCTCCTTGAGCTCTCCGGCTGCCTTGACTGTAAAGGTCGAGATAAAGAGCTCCTTAATCGAGATGCCTCGCTGCATCTGATCCAGTATCCGCTGCACCATGACAAAGGTCTTTCCTGATCCAGCAGAGGCTGACACCAAGATATTGGTCCCCGAACTATAGATGGCATCGATCTGTTCTGGTGTCCGCTTTTGCTCTTTGGTAGAAGCTGCCTCTTGGGCCTGAAGGGCCTTGATTTCTTCTCTTGTCAAAAATGCTTGTTTGATCATTTGTTCAAGACCTCCTTCATCTTCTCGATCCAAGCGGCTTTCACCTTTTCACCGCGTATTCCTTTTTGGTCTAGTTTGGTCAAGAATCGTGCCTGACCGAGGTGACGATCGGCTTCAAATCCTGTGATGGATTTAAACTGCTCCACATATGGTGCGATATTGCGTCCATTTTCACTATAGGGATTGATGGCAAATTGCCCCTTGAGGATCCCTTCTGCCGCTGTTTTATAAAGATAAGCGTTGTACAAGAGGAGCAAGTCCAGTTCCTCCTTACTCAGCATCATGGCCTTGTTCTTATCATAGACCTCGCCCAGATAAGGCGCCTGATCTGCCATAAAGAGCCCCTTGTACTGTTGACTTTTCATGGTTTGGTTGATGGCATCATCGACCGTCTTGGTCTTTTTCAGATCCACTATGGGATCTCCCATTTCCAAATACATGGCGCCGAAAATCCCCTTCTCTTCTTGGTATTCCTTCAAATCCTGAATCGCAGAAAGATAGGTCGGCAATTGAGAATTCAGTCCATTAAAGAACTTGTCATAGTGAAATTGTGTCAGACTGGACTTATAGTCCACGACTCCGAGGGCTCCCCGATCCCTCAATTGATCAATGCGGTCCACCTTGCCTCGTAGCTGTAGGAGACGGCCATCGGACAATGGATAAGAGGTGTGGGTACTTCCACCAAAGAGGGTCTCCTCACCGATGATCTCGATACCATTTTGCTGGGCGAGGACACGCCCCGTTGTTTTCGCGGTATCAAGAAGCAAGTTGCGAATAAACTCGGTCTCTCCATTTTCACCATACAATTGCTGGAACTCTGCTTCTTGGCTGGTTTCTCGAATCGCCTCGTTTAAACGCCGATCAAATGCTTGATCGGAGCTGTCTTTTAAGACTTTTTCAAAGATCCGGTGCAAGAAATTCCCATGACTGCGGGCGTCTGGCCGGATGGTTTCATCCTCTTGTAAGCCCAAGACATAGCGCAGATAAAAGGCATACTGGTGCTTGTAGTATTCATTCAAGGCCGAAGCGGATAAGGTCAAGGCTTTGCCCTCTGGATAGAGCGCTTGAAGCGTATCCGCCTGAAGCTGGTGACTCTTTAATTCCGTTGAAATTTGAGGAATCTGGATGCCTTCAGCGGCTAATTTCTTGCGCAAGACCCGTACCGCCACACCCCAAAAGCTAGCTTCTTCTGCAGACAGCTCACTCGTGATCTCTTCTTGATAGAGTTCGATCACCCGCGCTAAGAGGGCCCGGTAGGTCCCGATATCATCACTCGAAGCTTGGGCTTGTTTGGTCGTCCACTCGATAGCAATGGGCTCCTTGGCCAATTCTACAAGGTAAGGAGAGACACTATCTTCCATTTCATTGACCAAACTAGGGGCCGATAGGACCAGTTGGTTGGTCGCCGCATTGAGGAGCGAAACCGCCACAAAGCGATTTTTCTTAAGATTTTCGCTGGTCACCACCTGGAGCTCTGCTCTTTCTTGAGTGGCCTCATTGAGCTGCTGGCGCTCTTCTTCACTGAGTAGAGAGGTGTTCTGGACAATCTTTGGAAAACGCTCCTGGGTCAGCCCGATCGCGTAGACATAAGGCGCTGTCAAGGGTTCAATCAAGTCATAGGACTGAACGGTCACCACATCGACCGTAGCAGGAATTGTCCGGTATTGGGACAATTGCATCCCCGATAAGAGGAGGGCCAAAAAGTCATCTCCGGTCAGCTCTTGGTCCTCAAAGACCAGGTTCAACTCCTCTAAAACATGGAGAAAGGCCTTCCAGACCTGGTCATAGCGCTCCTGCTCCTCCAAGGCTAGATCCTTTATCAAAGCTTGTAGATTCTGAGAAAGCTGGGCCTCTTGCAGAAACTCTGTAAAGGCGGTTAAGAGTTGGGTCACCTTTTGTTTACGTTGTGAAAAGAAAGGAACTAGAGGTTCTACGACGCGTTCCCGGAAAGTATTGAGTTCTTCCAGATTAAACTTACCCTGACGATTGCTAGTAAAAGGCTTGTGAAATTTTGTAGCACCCTTTACTTCCGCAAAGCGAAGGTACTGCTCAAAAGCATCGACTTCTTCTTGCGTCAGATCACTATACAGACTCGTTTTCAACAGATTGATGACGTCTTCTGTCTGGTAATTGAACTGCTTGATCCGCCCTAGCGATTCAATGACCTGAATCAAGGGATGGTGGACCATGGCTTCACTTCGTCCCAAGTAAAAGGGGATCTGATACTGGTCAAAAATGGTCTTGAGCTGCAGTTGATAAGCTTCTACATCGCCTAACAAGACCCGAATATCCCGATAGCGTGCCCCATCATGAAGACGCTGACGGATGGATTTAGCGACATATTCCAACTCTTCTTTTTGTGTATTGGTTTGCCAGAGTTGGACCGCTGTTCGATCGTCTTCTTTGAGCTCATTTTCCACTTGTGAAAAATCATAGCGCGCTTCTAACATGCGGGTAATGCGACTAAAGGAGTCTTCGATCGCTTGCCCACGATACTGTGGCTGTACCTCAAAAGTCTTTGCCAGCTGGAGGAGAAAGTCAACACTGGCTTGGTAAAGATTGCCCTCTCTAAAGGTTGCCCGATATGCTTTTTCACTGGCATAGACCCCGATGACAATCTCCACTCCTTTTCGATGAAGGAGACTAATCAAAGCCTCTTCTTCCGCAGAAAAACGCGTGAAGCCATCAACGACGATCGCCACATCCTTTAATTGCTCCTCTAAGTGCCCTGCTTCGACCTGATTGAGGAAAAAGGCAATCTTGGACTGGGATTCATACCGGTTCTGGACTAGCATCTCAGAGACCGCTTCAAAAATCGCCAAGAGGTCCTCTCTTTTTTCAGCTTCCTCGAGCATCTCTAAATCGGTAAAATCCATCTGTGCCGTCTGCAATTCATGATAGAGCTGGACCAGTTGCTGGATAAACTGAGGATCCTTGCGCAGGGCCCCGTAAACTTTGAGATCCTGCTCCTTCATCTGGGACAGAGCTTTAAAAAATAGCATGCCTAGACCGATGTCATCCAAGGGTTGCTCCTCAAAAACCTGATTCAGGATGAAATAACGGGCCATTTGCGCAAAGCGCGTGACGGTAATGGCAAAAGAAGCCTGACCTTTTAAATAGGACAAGACCTTGGCTTCTTTTTCAAAGGAAAGAGAGTTGGGTGCAATGTAAAACACACGCTTGCCATCTTCTACTAACCCTACGGCTTCTTGTGTCAGGACCTGGGTCAAGGGGGTCCGAACATCCGTATAGAGTAATTTCATCCGATCCGTTCTCCTTTTGGTATTTTCTTGAGAGCTTGTTATCTTCTTATTATATCATTTTCACAGAAGGGACTAAAGCAAGAAGCCATGCTCATCTTGGCCCAATTTTAGGAGATTTGTGCTACAATAAAAGTTGAAGAGACAGAAAGGATACCACCTATGACCAGCATTTATGATTTTTCTTTAGAAAACCAGAATGGGGAGGAGATTCCCCTTTCTCACTACCAAGGTAAGGTCCTCATCGTGGTCAATACAGCAACAGGCTGTGGCTTGACCCCGCAATACCAAGGACTGCAAGATCTCTACCTGCGCTACCAGGAAAAAGGACTTGAAATTCTAGACATTCCCTGTAACCAATTCATGGGGCAGGCACCAGGAACGGCAGAAGAAATCAATAGCTTCTGCAGCCTCAACTACCAGACCACCTTCCCACGATTCGCTAAAGCCAAGGTCAATGGTAAAGAAGCCCTTCCTCTCTATGACTGGCTTAAAAGCCAAGCAGCTGGGCCACTGGGCAAACGCATCGAATGGAACTTCGCAAAATTTGTCATCGACCGACAAGGCCAAGTCGCCCAACGCTTCTCCTCCAAAACAGAACCAGCTGCTATGGAAGACTTGATCCAAGACTTACTTGAGAAATAAGCAAAAAAAGGAAAGAATGATGTTTGAATAAACGACATTCTTTCCTTTTTCTTATTGTATTCATCTATTCAGTCCAATCTTCAAGAAGGTTGTTTGTTTGACTAAACTTTTAATTGAACCAATAAGAGATCGTTACTTTTCACTTCCCTCTTTCTCACTACTGTGTTTTTCTTTATACTTATCGGAATCCTTCGTAAAGAGTTTCTGGGGTAAATCAACCAACCAATCAAAAAGACGGTCGCCTACAAATTGAATAGCTAGAAGAATTGCAGTTGCCACTATAAAGCATAAAATGATGTAATTATCAACATTTGCCATTTTTTTAGCCTCCCTATTTTCATACCACTATCATTGTCTATTCATCTTGAGTGTTTTCTGAGATCTTGGTTAATAATGCATCTATAATAGCAGGTGAGACTTTTCTCTCTTTTAAAGAATACATCCCCTTAGGCTCAAAATGCATTTCCATATTTAATAGTTGTTTCCCATTTAGAAAGATCATACTACTAAAGGAACTTTGTACCGTAGTATCATGCTGATCATAGATAAAACTTCCGTTATCTATCTTTGGATCTATATAAGGAATATAATAGATTGCAGTTCTACTAGAAGCTGATTTTTTCACCGCTGGAAGTTCGTTTTGTTGGTAAAAAGATGAATTTAAATAAGTATCTAATAATTCTTGAGCTTGTCCAGAATTCTGGATATGAAATTTTACTTCCCCTCGATTATACGCACCCAATATTTCAATACCTGTATGGTCATATACATAAGCTTTGAAATTCAAGCCACCAACTTGTTTGTTATCTTTATCGAAAAATACATATGTAACAGATACGCTTTTTTCGGAATCATCATAATCCCAAACACCTTCATCATTTAGTTTAACACTAGTCACACCGTATTGCGACATAACCTCTTCCAAATCTTTATCAGACAGTATCTTCTCTAGCTGATCTGCTGTTGTGAATCTAAGGTTTTCTTCTTCACTATCGCTACTAGTTTCTGAGCTCATCGAATCGCTAGTACTAGGACTACTACTCTTTGAAATAGTCGATTTTGAACAAGCACCTAAGCATGCCAGTATTAATAAAACAACACCTATTTTTTTCAGTTTTTTAAATTCCATTTGTTTTCCTTTTCTATTTATACAAACTCCCTAATCTCTTTATTCAATAGGGATTGAATAAAGCGTGTAACGACAATAAATCTACCCATTTATAAATAACAATCGTTTATCAACATAAAATTACGCTTTTATTCTACCATCTTGTCTTATCTTTGAAAAGCTTTTTTGGAGAAATATCCTGCAATTATAGACCTTCTGACACTTATATATAACTGAGATAGTTATTTTTTTCTATAGCCAATTTGAAAGCCCAATTCACGCTTGCTACAGACTTGATCCAAGAATTGCTTGAGGAATAAGCAAAAGGCCTGAGAGTGAAGTCAGGATTTTTGATGAATGACTATTTATTTTTTTAGAATGTTGACAAATTGTTTTTTACTTAAAACAACCTAAGTGATGTAGAAAAATAAAAACTGATAGATACTCATAGGCTCATTCAAACATACATTGAAACTTTCCGCCGTGAGAAAAGTTTTAGAAACACGATTGTTTCTAAAACTCGGGAGTTTTGGAACCTTGGGTCCAAAACTAAGTCATGGAACTTCGTAGAAGTTCGCTGACGTCCGTACTCACCTAAGGAAAGTTTCTAAGAAGTCATTATCCATAAGCCAAAAAAGCCTGAGCCAATGCTCAAGCTTTTTTTCTTTAATCAATTTCAAGTCCACCGGTGTACAAGCGGTAATAGGTTCCACGTTCTGCCATCAAGGAAGCATGATTGCCTCGCTCGATGATGCGTCCGTGGTCCATTACCATAATCACATCGGAATTGACAATCGTCGATAGACGGTGGGCGATAACAAAGACTGTCCGACCTTCCATCAAGCGGTCCATCCCTTCTTGCACCATCTTCTCTGTCCGCGAGTCGATAGAAGACGTCGCTTCGTCCAGAATCAAGACAGGCGCATTGGCAAGGGCTGCACGGGCAATGGCGATCAATTGTCGTTGACCATTTGATAGGCCAGCCCCATCATCCGTCAAGACTGTCTCATAGCCCTGATCCAAGTGCTTAACAAAGGAATCCACATTAGCAATCCGAGCTGCTTCAAGGATCTCTTCCCGTGTTGCATCAGCACGGCCATAAGCGATGTTTTCCGCAATCGTACCAGTAAATAAGTGAGTATCTTGAAGAACGATTCCGAGGGAACGACGAAGAGAATCTTTCTCAATTAATTTAATATCGATTCCATCATAGGTGATCATTCCTGACTGGATATCATAGAACCGGTTGATCAAGTTGGTGATGGTTGTCTTTCCTGCACCAGTCGCTCCGACAAAGGCCACTTTTTGACCCTTATCCGCGTACAAGTTGATGCCATGAAGGATTTGTTTTTTCCCATCATAAGAGAAATCAACATCATCAAAGACCACATTTCCGACCATCTTGACAAGCTGGTAATCACCATTTGGACGAGGGTGTTTCCAAGCCCATTTGTTGGTTTTCTGATCGGTTTCGACCATTTCTCCATCGACCAGTTCATAATTGACCAACGTCACTTTTCCTTGGTCGACTTCTTCTTCTTCGTCCAAAAGATCAAAGACACGATCTCCACCAGCCAAGGCCATGAGGACAAAGTTCAATTGTTGAGAGACCTGGGCAATCGGACCTGTGAAGGAACGGTTCAATTGCAGAAAGGCCATAAGACCACCAATGGTTAAACCACCGACGCCGTTTAGCGCAAAGAGTCCCCCGATCAAGGCTGTTAGAACAAAGGAAACATTTCCCAAGTTCCCAAGAATTGGCATGAGGACATTGGCATAGCGGTTGGCTTGGTAAGAGGATTCAAAGAGTTGGTCATTGATCCGATCAAAATCTTCAATGCTTTCTCTTTCATGCACAAAGGCCTTGACCACTTTTTGACCAGACATCATTTCTTCAATAAAGCCGTTCTCAATCCCCAAGTTCTTTTGTTGGGCGCCGAAGTAACGACCTGACTTGCCAGAGACATCCTTGATGATAAAGACCATGACAAGAACCATGACAAGAACAATCAAGAACAGCAGCGGACTCACTGTCAGCATGGTAATCGTTACCCCAAGGATGGTAATCGCTGAGGATAAGAGTTGAGGAATAGATTGTTCAATCGCTTGGCGAAGGGCATCAATATCATTGGTATAGATGGACATGATGTCCCCGTGTTGATGGGTATCAAAGTAACGAACTGGCAGTTTTTGCATACGGGCAAACAACTGATTTCGAAGACTTCTAAGCGAGTCTTGAGAGACCGTCGCCATAATCAAGGTAAAGCCATAGTTGGCAAGTACCCCGATCAAACAGATCAAACCAACCTGTGTCAAGAAGGACAAGAGCGGTCCAAAGTCATGGCTGTTGGACGAAAGCATAGGCTCCACATAGACGTCGACCAAAGACTGAATCGAAGCTGTCACATTGACCGTCGCAAGAGACGATAGAACGATCAAGATAGAGGAGATAATCAAGGACAACTTGTAGTTTTTCCAAAGGAAGTCGAGCAGGCGAAGGATTGAGCCTAGATTTGCTTTTTTCTTAGTTTTCATCTGCTTCTCCTTTCCCTTGTGTTTGCATTTCATATACTTCTTGGTAGATGGCATTGGTCGCAAGCAATTCCTCGTGACGACCGATGGCATCAATCTGACCATCATTCATCACGATGATGCGATCCGCATCTTGAATAGAGGAAATCCGTTGACCAATGATGATTTTAGTGGTCTCTTTTAAGCTAGTGGCCAACCCTTGACGAATCAAACTATCGGTCTTGGTATCAACCGCCGAAGTCGAATCATCCAAGATCAAGATCTTCGGATTCATAAGAAGGGCACGCGCAATACAGAGACGTTGGCGTTGACCACCAGAGACGTTGGATCCCCCACGCTCAATCATGGTATCATAACCCTCTTTGAAATCTTGAATAAATTCATCGGCTTGGGCAATCTTACAAGCTGCGATGATCTCTTCATCCGTCGCATCTTTCTTACCCCAGCGCATATTCTCTTTAATAGTACCAGAGAAAAGGACATTGGTTTGAAGAACCATCGCCACTTGCTTACGAAGGGAATCAAGGTCGTATTCTTTCACATCGTGACCTGCTACTGTCACTTGACCAGACTCGACATCATAGAGACGAGGAATCAACTGTACTAGGCTCGATTTCCCTGATCCTGTTCCTCCCAAGATGCCAACGACTTCCCCTGAACGAATGGAAAGATTAATGCCTTGCAAGACATGGGTCTTGTCGCCATTTTCATCAGTATAGGCAAAAGTCACATCCTCAAAGTTGATCGATCCATCGGCAACTTCTTTGATCCCATTTTCCGGAGAGACAATGGTCGCTTTGGTCGTCAAGACTTCATTGATCCGCTCGACCGAGGCCATGGAAATCGACAACATGACAAAGATCATCATAAACATCATGAGCGACATGAGAATGGTCATGGTGTAGCTAAACATAGAGGTCAAATTCCCAGTAGAGAGTTGGCCACCAACGATCAGATGTGCCCCAATCCAAGAGATCAAAAGGAAAGAAGCATACATGGAAAGCATCATAGCTGGGCTACTCAAGACAACGACACGGATAGCCTTCATAAACATGTTATAAATCCGGCGTGAAGCTTTTTTGAATTTAACGGTTTCATCTGCTTCCTTAACGTAGGACTTCACCACTCGCATATTGGTGATGTTTTCTTGAATGCTGTTGTTGAGATTGTCATAAGCTTCAAATACTTCTGTGAAGAGCGGATACACAATCTTCATGATGATGCTTAAGACAGCTGCCAAAAAGATGGTCACATAGACAAAGATCATAGCCATTTCCGCATTGATCATGAAACAAGCCACAATGGCAAAGATCAAATTAAGCGGTGCCCGTACACAGATCCGAATGACCATTTGATAGGCATTTTGCACATTGGTCACGTCCGTCATCATCCGAGTGACTAACCCACCTGATGAGAACTGATCAATATTTTCAAATGAGAAGGTTTGAACCTTTTTGAAAATAGCCCGACGAAGGTTTTTGGCAAAACCAGCCGATGCATAGGCGCCATAACGGGCAGACTGCATCCCACAAAAGAGGGAGAGAAAGGCACAGACCAGCATGAGCCCACCGTAAAACAAAATATTGTTCATGTTTCTTTGTTGAACACCCTGGTCCAAAAGACTCGCCATGACAAAGGGAATCGAAATCTCAAACATGACTTCAAAGACCATGAACAAGGAAGCCAAAAACGAGGGCTTCTTGAATTCTTTGATCTCGGAAATTAAGGATCGAATCATTATTACCTCCAATGTTATTCATACTTTTTCCTGCGGTAGAAGCAAAGCTTCTTTCCATCGAAAATAGGTCAAAACACACAAAATTCCCTGAGGGAAAGACCCTAGGGATTACGCGTTTTTTATAGTCTTCATTGTAACCTAAATTGCAAAAAAATGCAAGATTTTTAGACAGCATCCGTTTTTCTGTTTATCTAGTACAAAAGAGGCTAGGACAAAAGTCCTGGCCTCTCAATTGTCTTTAGATTGTCGAGCAAGACGCAGTGGTTGAGTGGGCTCTACTACGCTGATTTCATCAGCTTTTACAGCCCTACTCAACTGTGCGGAGGTGGGACGACGAAATCGAATTCTAACGAATGACCGATTTCTGTCCCACTCTCTTTTCTATTTATTCTGCTAAGAGCACTTCTTTGATGGTTTGTTTTTGGAGTTTTCTGTTGGATAGATAAAAGAGGCTTTCATAAACCACCACAAAACCTATTAAAGTCCAAAAGCACACATTCCCATCAAAGTGATGCTCAATCTTTTCAGGAACCGTATCTTTGATCACACCGATCAAGATTTCCATGATACCGTATTGATAAACCGTCCCAAGAACAAATCCAAGATAGGCCCACAAACGATAGGGAGCGAGAATATGACTTTGGCATTCACGATCGGTGTAGCCAAAAGCCTTCATAAGAGCCAAGGTTTCGCGACTTTCAGAGACCACAATCCCCAATGACAAAAAGAGTATCGAGAAAGAAAGGATCAAGCCAATCATGATCATCATGGTTTGGATGATATCATCTGTGTAATCTCTTAAGCCAAAGGACAATTGAACCATGGCCGCAAAACACATGGAGCCAAAGACCACAAAAAACAAGATCGATTTTCTCCCCCAAATCAGTGATGAGGACAGCTCTTTTAAGAAGCCTTTCTCTTTCTTAGGAGCCCGCTTGCTCCTTTTGACCTTGATCGGCCTTGGGGACTTTTTCAATAAGCGAAGCGCTGGCGTTTGTAGTTGTCTTCTAGCATACCCAATCGCGAGAAGCATAAAGAAGATCGTTGGTAGGATCACCAAAGCAAGCAAGAGCTGCCAACGAAAATGAATGGTGATTTCTGGCAGGACCCCCTTCTCATTACGGAAGTCATAAAAATGTCCCATCATGAGAAATGAAGTGAAATAGCCAAGAAGCGCTCCAGCTCCAAAACTGAGTCCAAAGGCCCAAAATCGTTTCGCCAACTGGCCATTGCTGTATCCCAAAGCCTTTAAAATCCCTAATTGTTCCTTATGGTCATCGACAAATTGTTTGATATAAAAACACATGAGAAGGATCGACGTCAAGGACAAGACGACCCCACTGACCATGGCCACCATCCAGGAAAGCGAAACCTGGGCATCATAGTAGGTCTGAATCATGGGATTGGTTTTCGAAATCTCCAACTGCTCGATATCTAGGTAAAAATTCAAGAAGAGATTGGCCACAAAGACCGCACAAGCTCCAATGATACTGACGACAACTAATTTTCGAATATCTTTTACTGAAAACATAGCTTACCATCCAATCTCATAAGCGGTCTGAGGCTGATCATTGGTCACAACTTCGGTAATCTTGCCACTATTGACACGAATGATGGTTCTGGCCATATCCGCAATATTTTGGTTGTGCGTCACCATGATGAGGGTAAAGCCCAGTTTCTCCTTTAATTTCCAGATATAGTCCAGAATCTTGCGCCCTGTTTCTTCATCCAGAGCTCCCGTCGGCTCATCTAAGAAGAGAATCTCTGGCTTTTTGGCCAAGGCCCGAGCAATGGACACTCTCTGCTGTTCCCCACCAGACAATTCTCTCGGATACTTGTCCAGCTTATCGCCAAGCCCCAAATCCTCGATAATCTGCAAAAAATCATGATTGTTTGCCAGATCAGCTCCCATCTTTACATTTTGTCTGACCGTTAGATTCGGCAATAGATAATACTGCTGGAAAATAAAGGCAATCTTCTCACGTCTAAAGGCCGTCAATTGAGCATCCGTGAGTTGAGACAAATCCTGTCCTTGAATGAGGATATGCCCCTCATCTACCTTTTCTAAGCCTGATAACACGTTTAAGAGAGTTGATTTCCCCGATCCAGAAGGGCCAAGGATAACCACATCATCCTGGTCTTGAATCAGCAAATCAATCCCTTTTAAAACCTTGGTTTGGCCGTAACTTTTGTGCACATTTTCTAGTTGAATCATTTCTTTCCTACCATTTCTTTGATGAGAGATTGACAAACCTCTGTCAGTAATCCAATCACTTCTTCCATGCCGAACTGATAAATACCAGAAGCGACCATAGAGGCCATCCCGTGCGAGTAGATAAATAGATGCTGGTACAAGCGACCAGCCTCCTCAACAGTCAAAGGATAGTCTGCAACGATCGAATCTAGAACCAATTGGTAACTATGATCCTTCATGGGAAGAAAATCTTGAAAGCGACGAATCGGATCTTTGCTAGGATTTTGGAAAAGCAATTGAAAGAGTTGGGGCTCTTTTGAGGCGAAAAGGATATAAGCAACCCCGACAGATCGAAAAGGCTTTTCATCTTCTAAGGCCTTGCGAATATACTCCACCACGACCATCTCCGCCGCAGCAATAACCTCTGCTTGTAACTCAGCCATATTGGCAAATTGCCCAAAAATGACTCTCGGTGTGGCTCCCAGCTTCTCCGCTAATGCTCGAGCTGTCAAGCTAGCCATGCCCTCTTCTCTCACCAATTGTAAAGCTGTCCCAATGATAGCCTCTTTACTGAATTTAACCTTTGGTGGCATAAGACTCCTTTCGCGCAACATTTGTTGCGCAACACTTGTTGCATATAAGGATACCATAAAATAGAAAGACTTGTCAAGATAAATCTGAATACTACAAAACAAAAAACCAGTCCACCGATAAGAGTGGAATCTGGTTTACTAACAAGATTCTAAGGCAAATCATTTCCCGCCGCTAAGTAGATTTGGTACCATTCCTTGCGCGTCAAATTCACCTCTGCTGCTTTCCCTGCTTCAAGGACATGCTGGGGCTTGGTCGTTCCGATGACAGCCTGCATCTTACCCGGATAGCGAAGGACCCAAGCAAGGGCGATAGCTGTCGGTGTAACTTGATATTTCTTCGCCAAGTCAGTAAGGACATGATTGAGAGCCGCAAACTCTTCTTTGCCGACAAAATTCCCCTTGAAATAGCCATGCTGGAGAACAGACCAGGCCTGAATCACCGTATCAGTTAAGCGACAATACTCAAAGACACTGCCATCTCGCACGGCTGCTTTAGGCCCTTCCATGTTGACATGAAAACCAGCTTCAAAGCTCGGCGTAAAGGCTGCACTCAACTGCAACTGGTTGACCTTGAGAGGTTGTTTGACAGCCGTCTTAAGCAATTCCATCATCATAGGATTTTGATTAGACACCCCAAAATGACGGACCTTGCCCGCTTGCTCCAACTGATCAAAAGCTGCCGCCACCTCTTCAGGCTCCATGAGAGCATCCGGTCGATGAAGGAGAAGACTATCTAAGCGCTCAATCTGCAAACGCTCGAGAATGCCATTGACGGAGTCCAAAATATAGTCCTTGGAAAAATCAAAATAGGTAAAGCCGTCTTTGCGAATCCCACACTTGGACTGGATCCACATCTGGTCCCGAAGATCCGGACGACGCTTGAGAACCTTACCCAGCAGGACCTCACACTGGCCATCGCCATAGATATCCGCCAGATCAAAAGTGTTGATCCCAATCGACAAAGCTGCCTCCACCAAGGCCTCCACCTCATCTTCACTCATCTGACTGATCCGCATCATCCCAAGGACAATCGTGGACAGACGCTCATTTTCAGCAAACTCAATATAGTTCATGTCCGCCTCCTTTTCTGTAGTTCTATTGTAGTGAAAAGGCTTGCAAAAGTCAATTTGCAATCAAAAAGCCCCCAGCTGTAACTGAGGGCTTATCTAATTAGCGATAGCTGAGAGCACGTTTGATGGTCTTCCACGGTCCGAGGTCATCGGTCTGGAGGATTAAGCTCGCGTAAATTCGAGCGATGAGAACTGTTCCCACGATGGTAAAGAGAACCGCAATTCCCAATGAAGCCCAAGATTCAAGACCAGTCGCATATCCATTAATGGTACGGAAAGGCATGAAGAAGGTTGAAATGAATGGAATGTAGGAACCGATCTTCAATAAGAAGACATCACCGGCACTTCCCAAGGTGGTTACCCCAAAGAAGCTAAAGAGGACTAACATCATCAGTGGCGAAATCGCTTTTCCTGAATCTTCAGGTCGTGCTACTGTGGATCCTAAGAAGGCAGAGAGCACCACATACATAAAGATCCCAAGGATAATGAAGAAGACGGTATTAAGCGAGATCGCTTCTGCTAGGTGTTGGGTAATTGGAGAGTTTGGAGCGAGAATATCCTTGACAACTGGGATATCTGCTCTAAAGATCCAAACGGCTACTAGCCCAATGACATAGACAAAAATATGGGTAAAGATCACTCCGAAGAGTCCGAGCATGCGTGCGAAGAAATAGTCGGTTGCTTTGATACTAGAGAAGACCACTTCCATGATCTTAGTTCCCTTTTCACTGGCTACTTCTTGGGCTGTGATACTCGAGTAGAAGATCAAAATCATATAAAGCAACATTCCTAGACCACCTGCAACCATGGTTTGCACCATTTTCAAGCCTTCTTTTTTCTCATCAATTTTTTCTTTGAGAGAAACCTGTTGAGACAAGGCTGTCAGTTGCTCTTTGCTTAGATTAGCACGGGCCATATTGATCCCTTGTTGGACTTGGCTTAATTTAGCAGCGACAAGCGATTTCAAATCTGTTTTCATGGCTTGGTCGCCCACATAAGTGGCTTCTAGCTGGCCATCTTTTTCATCGACCGTTAGGTAAGCAGCTGCTTTCTCATCCTTGATGGCTTTTTTAGCTGCAGCTTCATCCTTGTAGTTCAAGGTCAAGCCATCAGTTCCTTTGAGACTTTCTTTGACAGCTGGAATTTCTGTCACCAAGGCCACTTGGTTTTTGGCATCTGTAGAAGAACCTGTCAGATAACCGATTCCAATGCTCAATCCTAAAAAGAGGAAGGGACCGAAGACCATGAAGAGGAAACTCCATGATTTCACTTGTCTGATATAGGTTTCTTTCATTACGACAAACATCTGTTTCATACTTCTACTCCTGATTCAAGTTTAAAGATCTCATCAATAGTTGGGGCTTGGTGGTCAAAGGTTGCTAGGTAGTGGCCCTTGGTCAAGCGGTCAAATAATTCTGGACCAGCTGACGCATCATCCAAGATCAGCTTCCAAGTCCCTTGCTTGGTCATGCTGACCTTGGTCACGTGTGGCAGAGCTTCTAGCTCTTCTTTGCTAAAGTCGTTAGAGACAAAGAGGCGAGTCTTGCCATAGCTATTCCGGACCTCTTGGACAGGTCCTGATAGAACAACCGAACCATCACGGATCATTAGGATATCATCACACAACTCTTCGACATTGGTCATGACGTGGTCAGAAAAGATAATGGTTGCCCCACGCTCTTTTTCTTCAAAGATGACCTGCTTGAGCACTTCTGTATTGACCGGATCCAAGCCACTAAAGGGTTCATCTAAAATGATCAATTTAGGCTCATGGATCAAGGTGATGATCAATTGAACCTTCTGTTGGTTCCCTTTTGAGAGACTCTTGATTTTATCGGTCAATTTTCCTTTTACTTGGAGTTTTTCCATCCAGGTCGGTAATTTTTCCTTGACCTCAGCAGTGCTCATTCCTTTTAAGGCAGCCAAATAGCGGACCTGCTCAAAAATCGTGAGTTTTGGCATAAGACTACGTTCTTCTGGCAAATAGCCAATTTCCTTGTAGGTTTCTTGGGTGATCGCTTTGCCACCTAGGCGAATCTCGCCGCTGTAGTCCAAAAAGCGCAAGATACTGTGGAAAATAGTTGTTTTCCCGGCCCCATTTTTCCCAACTAAGCCAAGGATATGCCCTTGTTGAGCTGTCAGATCTACTCCGAAGAGAACCTGCTTATTCCCAAAGCTTTTTTCTAAATTTCTAATTTCTAACATGGATGACTCCTCTACTCTTTATAATAACGTTTGGTAATCTTGTACTGAGAGACCAAGATATAGACATAAATCAGTGATACCACTACTAATGCTAACAAGATATCTGTATGGAAAGCAATGCCAACTAAGAATATCGCAATTAAGGAAATCGGCAAGATATAATTGCTTAACTTAATGATAATTTCATAGTTTTCCTCGTAGCTAATCTGCTTTTCTGCTTCATCCATCATACTCATCATAAATTCACGCACTTCCTTGGCATTGGCATTGCGGGGAATCGGTTTTCCATAAATCAGATGGAAGGTCTTGCGAAAGAAGATATTCGATAGGAAAAATAGGGCAATCAAGACAAGAAAGAGATAGAGCATGGTAAAGTCTCCAAAGATAAAAGCCAAGTGCCCTGTGGAAGGTCTATCCATATACACCCATTGACTATAAAAGATGATGACTAAAAAGTATGGCAAGATCATGACTCCTTTAAAAATGGTCGCTAACCCAAACAGTTTTTCCTTCTGGATGTCATAGTGATAGGCTTCCTCTTCGTCTTCTATCTGGAGCATTTTTTGATGGACTTTTCTCGCGCTTATTAGTAAGGCTATCGTGACCATAAACACGATAAGAAACAAAAGTATTGAACCCCAAAGGAGTCCTTCTTTACTAAAGAAGGATTGGATTTCAAGGGGTTTTTCGGATCCGAACATGCCTGTCAAAAAACCAATGACTCCTCCAATCAAGCCGGAAACTGTAATGATTCCGACATTTCTCCAAAACCGGTAACGAGCGGATCGTTCTTGTTGTTGCTTTTTCATATTATTCTTCTCCCTCTACTAGACTAAAGACATTCTCCACTGGTTCATTGAAGATCTGGGCAATGGTCATGGCGATAATGACAGAAGGTGTATACTCACCACGTTCCAAGAGACTGATGGACTGGCGCGAGACCCCTGCTAGCTTGGCTAGCTCGGATTGGTTGAGTCCATCACGCGCCCTCAGCTCTTTCAATCGATTTTTTAAAATCATGGCATCAGCCCCCTTATAGTTGAATACCTTGAATATCTTCGATACGGACTAACTTGGTTTCCCTCTGTTGTTTATGAATCACACGGGTCAGTTTGACCCAATCTTCATCGATATCTATAATTTCATACTCAAATCCAACACCATCTACTGTAACAGTGGCCGTTTGGCCTTTCAATTCTTCTAAAAGTCTAGACATGTCTTGATTTCCTTTCACTTGTTTTTCTAATCGTCTGATGCGTCTGTTCAATCCTTTTATCTTCTTTTCTGAGCTTGCATAAACGATAACCAGAAAAGGGATAAATAGAATCCATATGGCTCCCATAAGAAACCTCCCCTTCTTTCAACTAAAAACATTGTAACACTTCTTTTTCTTTTTGACAAGCATATTTGTCAAAAAAATAAAAATATTTGTCAATAATAGCAGGATGGTTGACATGGATATTTTGAGTACTTAAAGGAATTTCTTTATTTTTATAGGGTTTTAAGGCCTATAACTTGCAAATCCTGGAAGAAAAAAACAGTTGAGAAATTCTCAACTGTTTCATCTTTTTACATCTTAACGCACTTCTGCATTGACTTTTTCTTCAAGTGAAGCTTGGATTTTTTCCATGTAGCGTGCGACTTCTTCATCTGTCAAGCTATCTTCTGGATTTTGGAAGGTCAAGCTGTAGGCCATAGACTTCATGCCAAGTCCTAGTTTTTCACCTGAGAAAACGTCAAAGAGTTTGATATCTGTTAAGCGTTTCACGCCAGCAGCTTGAATCGCATCAACCACTTCTTGGTGGGTCACTTCTGCTTTGAGGAGAAGGGCGATATCACGGCTCACAGCTGGGAATTTGGTGATTTCCACAAAGGCTGCGGCTGGTTGAAGAGCTGCTTCAATAGCAGATAAGTTCAATTCTGCCACATAGGTTTCTGGAATGTCATAAGCCTTAGCTGTTACAGGGTGGACTTGTCCCAAGACCCCAATCACCTGGTCACCAAGTGAGAGCAAGGCTGTACGTCCTGGGTGGAGACTCTTGATTTCCTGTGTTGCTGTATAAGTCACTTCAAGACCCAAGCGAGTAAAGAGGACTTCCAAGATTCCCTTGGCATAGAAGAAGTCAACTGGAACAGCTGGAGTTTGGAAGTCTTTTTCAGCAACTAAGCCAGTCAAAGCAAAGGCAAAGCTATTGATTTCGTTTGGCAAGTCTTCTTTTGGATTACCTGTCTGTTCAAAGACTTTTCCGATCTCATAGAGGGCCAAATCTTTGTTCTTACGAGCGACATTATAAGCTACAGTATCCAAGATTCCTGAGATCATATTTTGACGGAGGACCGAACGATCCACAGTCATTGGCCACATGAGCTCCGTTAAGTTGCTTGGTGCAGTCGTGAACTCCACTGCTTTTTCAGGAGTTGTCAGTGCATAAGTAATGATTTCAGTCAATCCAGCCCCTTCAGCGATAGTCCGAACTTGGCGACGCAATTTTTGAGTCGCTGTCAATTCACCTGCTGTCCCGTCATCTTTTGGAAGGGTTGCTGGTAATTTGTCATAACCATAAATTCGAGCAATTTCTTCAAAGAGGTCCGCTTCGATAGTGATGTCCCAACGGCGACGAGGAACGCTGACTGTGAAGCTTTCTGCATTTCCAGAAAGGCCAAAACCAAGACGACGGAAGACATCTTCGACATCCGCGTAGGAAAGTTCTGTTCCAAGGACACGGTTAACGTCTGCAAGAGTAGAAGAAACTTCTACATCAGAAGTGTCTAACTGGCCTGCTGAAACGATGCCCTTACGTACGGTTGCACCAGCCAATTCAGCAATCATACTTGCTGCGGCATCAAGGGCTTCATTAACAGTTGCCACATTGATGCCTTTTTCAAAGCGAGAAGATGATTCAGAGCGTAGGTTGAGGCGACCACTAGTCTTACGGATCGATTTGCCATTGAAAACAGCCGCTTCAAGAACTACACGAGTAGACTTTTCAGAGATTTCTGTAGCCTCTCCCCCCATGACACCTGCAAGGGCAACAGGTTTGTCAGCAACCGTAATCACTAGGTCACTTGTTTCCAACTCACGCTCTTCCCCATCCAAGGTCACTAATTTCTCACCTGCACGCGCTTCACGTACACGGATGTCATTTCCTTCAAAGGTATCCAAGTCAAAGGCATGCATGGGCTGACCAAAGTAAAGCAAGATATAGTTGGTCACGTCAACCACATTATTTATGGGACGGATGCCTTCATTCATGAGGAGGTTTTGCAACCATTGTGGACTTGGTGCGATGGTTACATTGTCCAAGATACGAGCTGCATAATAAGGAGCCTTATCTGTGTCGATGCTGACAGAAAGAGCATCCGCTGCAACTTGGTCTGTTTCTGTTAAAGTAAATTCTTTGAAGTTGACTGCCTTGTCATAGATGGCTGCTACTTCATGTGCTACCCCACGCATCGAAAGAGCATCTGCACGGTTTGGAGTGATAGAAAGCTCGATGATTTCATCATCCAAGTCTAGGTAAGAGAAGACTTCATCCCCAGGAACAGCATCTTGAGGCAAGATTTGGATCCCATCTGCAAATTCTTTTGGTACAACAGAGTCAGAAATCCCTAATTCACCAAGTGAACAAATCATCCCAAGGGATTCCAAACCACGGATTTTCCCTTTTTTAATCTTGTAGTTGTCCGCGATGCGAGCACCTGGAAGAGCCACCATGACCTTGATGCCTGCTCGAACATTTGGTGCTCCACAGACGATTTGACGGGCTTCTTCTTCACCCACATTGACTTGGCAGACATGAAGATGAGTTTCTGGCACATCTTCGCAAGACAAGACTTCTCCGACGACAATTTTTGAGAGACCAGCAGCAGGTGATTCCACACCTTCTACCTCGATCCCTGTGGTTGACATTTTTTCAGCCAACTCTTCTGATGGCACATCCACGTCCACCAATTGTTTTAACCATTTATATGATACTAACATAATTCTGATCGTAAGATCCCACTAGGTGAGACCTTTTCAATTCCTTTCTCTCAATTTGGACCCACAATTAAGTTTGCGGATTCTCCTTCAAATGCTTGCGCAGCAACCAGTCTGTATCCACGGTTTCCCCTGTGATAAAGTGGTGCTCGCTAAAACGTTCAAATCCGAATTGTTTGTAAAAGTTTTGGGCCTTATAATTTCGTTCCCAGACACCCAGCCAGGCCCAGTCAAATCCACGTTTTTGAGCCTCTTTCAAGGCAAAGGTAAACATTTCCTTGCCATAGCCCTTGCCATGATGTTCTTTTTTGACATAGATCCGCTGGATTTCAAAAGCATTGTTCATCTCTACTGGCTCTGTTTGTGCCTCTCCCCAGTTAAACTTGAGAAAACCACAAATTTCCTGATTGTGATCAAGGACAAAATAGGTCTCTGATTCAGGTTCTGCCAAATCCTTTTGGATTTGCTCTAGCGATAAAACCGTCTGGTAATAATCTTCCATATCGGCATCAGCGATGTAGGGACCAAAGGTATCCCCATAGGTTTCCACCTCTAGGTCACGCAGGGTCTGTGCCTGGTCGATTTTTACTCTAACTAACATGATTATTTAAACTGTTCTGAGAAGCGAACATCTCCTTGATAGAAGCCACGGATATCATTGATTCCGTAACGAAGCATAGCCACACGCTCTTGACCAAGTCCAAAGGCAAATCCTGAATAAACTGTTGGGTCAATACCACTCATCTCAAGGACGCGTGGGTGAACCATACCGGCTCCCATGATTTCAATCCAACCAGTTTTCTTACATACGTTACATCCAGCTCCACCACACTTGAAGCAAGAAACGTCTACCTCAACCGATGGCTCGGTAAATGGGAAATAAGAAGGACGCAAACGAATTTGGCGTTCTGCACCAAACATCTTTTGCACGATCAACTGAAGCGTTCCTTGAAGGTCTGCCATAGAAATGCTTTTCCCAACAACCAAACCTTCGATTTGATGGAATTGGTGGCTGTGGGTCGCATCATCCGTATCCCGACGGAAAACCCGCCCTGGAGAGATCATCTTCAATGGTCCTTTGCTAAAGTCATGCGCATCCATAGCCCGCGCCTGTACAGGTGAGGTATGGGTCCGAAGCAAGATTTCTTCTGTGATATAGAAGGTATCCTGCATATCCCGCGCTGGGTGATCTTTAGGCAGATTCATCCGTTCAAAGTTATAATAGTCTTGCTCCACTTCAAAGCCGTCTACGACTTGATAGCCCATCCCGATAAAGATATCTTCGATTTCTTCACTGGTTTGGGTCAAAATATGACGGTAACCACTAGCAACCGGACGACCGGGAAGGGTCACATCGATACTTTCACTAGCCAATTTGGCTTGGACTTTCTTTTCTTCCAAAAGTTTGGCCGTTTCTTCAAAGGCAGCCGTCAAGACATCACGCGCTTCATTGACGTGTTTCCCGATAACCGGACGCATCTCAGCAGAGACATCCTTCATCCCTTTAAGAATTTCCGTCAGAGATCCTTTTTTTCCAAGAACAGAGACCCGTAGTTCTTGCATCTCTTTTTTATTTTCAGCAGAAATCTGCTTCAAAGCTGCCAGCGTTTCTTCACGAAGCGCTTTTAATTGTTCTTCAATCGTTGACATATTTCCTCCATCATGGTCCCTCTACAGACATAGAAAAAACCACGCGCCAACACCCTCATTCGGAGCGTTGACACGCGGTACCATCCGTTTTTTATCCGTAAACCAGACCTTAATTTCTAAATCCTTTACGCAAGTGAATTCACTCAGCTTTCATGCAAAGAGCTTTCAGTCACGGCTCTTCTCCCTGTCGCACTTCCCTTGAGATACTAGTCTTGCAGATTTCTATTCGATTACTATCTAGTTTAGCAGATTTTTTGTTAAAAAACAAGTTAGATGAGACTAATTTCAATATACAAAGGAACAAGAGGCCGTGCATTATCTATTTGCCTTGTCTGTTTCATCTGATTGCCTTTTCAATAGAAGAGTTGCTGCTTGGTTAAAACCATCACACCAGTTATACCATTTTGCTTCATACTCATCTTGAGGTAAGATACGATGTTTTAAATCCAAAACAGAGGATATCTTTCTTTCCTCGCAAGCTTGCGCATAGAGAGCATACAATTCATCGCCACCATCTCTATCAAACTCAGCAGAAATCGTATCCCGACCTGCCAATAAAGCCTGATAAGCCCTGTGATGCCCGTCTGTAATCAAGAAGCGATTTCCAAATGCAAGAACACTAATTGGATCCACATTGATGATGTCTGCCGACTGATCCAGCATCTGGATAGCTTGTAACTTCTTTTCTGATAAATAAAGTTGGGTCGGATGAAGATCTGTTATCTTGACTTCCATTTCTTTCTCCTCTACCAAGAGTATAAAAGTTGGTTCTGGGCACTGGTAGACATTTTCAAAGGTCACGATTTAAAGACCTGCCAAAGCCAAATTCCCCCGCCATTCTTGTGATTCGTTTTCTTTTTATTTAATGACTTGTCCAGCATCTTTCAAGACAGATTCTGGAATAGTAATACCCAATTCATCTGCGACTTTTTTATTGATGACAGATTTTCCTTGGCTAAAGATTTCAACAGGTGTATCCGCAGGTTTTTGACCTTTCAAGATCTTCGCAGCCATTTTACCAGTTGCTACTCCAAGATCGTGTTGGTCGACAACGACTGAACCAAGACCACCAGCTTCTACCATAGCTGTCGCACTTGGGAAGATTGGTTTTTTAGCTGTTTTGTTGGCTTCGACAACTGTTGAGAAGGCTGAAGCGATGGTATTGTCGATTGGAACCCAGATGGCATCGACTTTGCCTGACATTACAGACACAGTGGAAGCAATTTCGTTTGTAGAAGGAACAGAATAAGGAACGACCTTGTAGCCTGCTTTTTCAGCCAATTTTGTAAATTCTTCTACTTGAGATTTGGAGTTATCTTCACTGGTTGAGTACAGGATCCCAATTGTTTTCACGTTCGGAGTCAATTCTTTGATTAATTTCAACTGTTGCACAGTTGGATTGTGGTCAGATACCCCAGTGATATTGCCACCTGGTTTTTTCAAATCTTTGACCAAGTTTGCGCCGACCGGATCAGTGACAGCTCCCATAACGATGGGTTTGTCTTTTGTTGCACTAGCCAATCCTTGAGCAGATGGAGTTGCAATTCCAATCAAGACTTGGTTATCCTTGTCTACCAATTGTTTACTCATGGTTGCAACTTTGTTTTGGTCGCCTTCAGCATTAAGGTAATCAATGTCCACTTTATCCTTATCATAACCTTCTTCAGCCAAACCATCTTGAATTCCCTTGTAGATCAAGTCAAGCGAAGGGTGGCTGACCAGCTGTAAGACCCCAACTTTAGCCTTTTCATTGCTGCTTGCTGCCTTGTTGTCTTTGCCTGCTGTAGCTGAATAGATCGCTGTCCCAATGACTGCTGCTGCAATCAAACCAATAATTCCCATTAACCGTTTATTTTTCATTTTTAATACCTCTTCTATTTTTCATTTTCTTCTTTTTTTCCATCATCTAAAGACTGCGACGCCATCGTTTCTTCATATCTTTTCTCCCTTCTCATCTAAAACAAAAAACACGCCCACACATAGCAAAAGCTATGTGAGGACGTGTCATCGCGGTGCCACCTCACTTATGGGAAAAGGATAGTCTCCCCCATATCTCTGTCTTGTCTAGCAACAAGTTGCACGATAAGGTGTGCCAACCGAATTTTTATTGTTTCAAATTCATCTCATCATTAGTCCAATTTCATAAACTGCCGCTACCCACTCTCAGCAACCGTGGGCTCTCTTGAAACTTTCATTTACTACTTTTCTAATTTCTTACATTTTAAAGTTTTCTTTCAAAAATGTCAATACTTTTTCTGTATTTTTTTGGAAACGTTCGCATTTTCTATTTTACATCCTCTTGCTTCTTTCTGGGATTTCCGCTCTAATTTTGATATAATTTACTAGAATAAACGCTAGAATGATGAGGAATCCCATGTCTTTTGATGGATTTTTTTTACACCATATGGTGGAAGAATTGAAGGCCGAACTCTTGAGTGGTCGCATTCAAAAAATTAACCAACCCTTCGAGCAAGAATTGGTGCTCCAAATCCGAGGCAATCGGAAAAACCAAAAACTCTTGCTCTCTGCCCATTCTGTCTTTGGACGGATTCAACGGACCCAGACCAACTTTGAAAATCCTGCCTTTCCCAATACCTTTATTATGGTCATGCGCAAATATCTTCAAGGCGCTGTCATTGAAGGGATTGAGCAAATGGAAAACGACCGGATTCTTGAAATCCGTGTCTCCAATAAAAACGAAATTGGAGATGCCATTTCTGTCAGCCTCATGGTCGAAATCATGGGCAAGCACAGTAATATTATTCTCCTGGACCGCACCAGCAATAAAATCATCGAAGCCATTAAACATGTCGGCTTCTCACAAAATAGCTACCGGACCATTCTCCCTGGATCGACCTATGTAGCGCCTCCGAAAACAGACGCGGTTAATCCTTTTACAATTGGAGATGAAGCCCTTTTTGCCCTTCTTCACAAAGAAGAGTTAAGCCCAAAGAACCTTCAAAAATGTTTCCAAGGTTTGGGGCGAGATACGTCTCAAGAATTGGCCAAGCGACTTGAGACGGATGAAAAATTAAAAACCTTCCGAGCCTTTTTCCAAGCTCCAACTGAGCCACGCCTAACGACCAAATCCTTCTCGGCTATTCCCTTTGAAGATGCCACTAGTCAAACCTTTGAGACACTTTCCGATCTGCTAGATGACTATTACCGAGACAAGGCTGAGCGCGATCGGGTGCAACAACAGGCTAGTGAATTGATCCGCAAGGTCGAAAACGATCTTGAAAAGAACCGAAAAAAATTAGCCAAACAAGAAGCCGAGTTAGCAGCGACCGACAATGCAGAAGAGTTCCGCCAAAAAGGAGAATTGCTGACAACTTTCCTCCATCAGGTACCAAACGACCAAGACCAGGTTGTCCTGGACAATTACTATACCAACGAACCCATCACCATCCAACTCAATAAGGCTCTGACCCCCAACCAAAATGCGCAACGCTACTTCAAACGCTACCAGAAGTTAAAAGAAGCCGTCAAACATTTGACCATCCTCATTCAAGAAACCAAGGAAACCATTTCTTATCTTGAAACGGTTGAAACGGCCCTTTCTCAAGCGAGCCTGGCTGAGGTGGCAGAGATTCGTGAAGAGTTAATCCAGACCGGCTTTATCAAACGGCGCAACCGTGAAAAAATTCATAAACGGAAAAAACCTGAGAAATACCTGGCTAGTGATGGCAAAACCATCATTTTAGTGGGTCGCAATAATCTGCAAAACGATGAACTGACCTTTAAGATCGCTAAAAAAGACGAACTCTGGTTCCATGCCAAAGATATCCCAGGCAGCCATGTCGTCATTACAGGAAATCTCGATCCGACAGATGAAGTGAAGACCGATGCTGCAGAGTTGGCCGCCTACTATTCCAAGGCCCGTCTCTCAAACTTGGTCCAAGTAGATATGATCGAAGCCAAGAAACTCAATAAACCAACAGGTGGAAAACCAGGCTTTGTCACCTACACCGGCCAGAAGACTCTGCGGGTCACCCCAGAAGAAGAAAAAATCAAAGCCATGAAACTAACAGACTGATTTCAAAAATCAAAGAGAGTGGGACAGAAAT
>NZ_JAPVZA010000021.1:0-41161 GCF_041432115.1 Streptococcus sp. 27098_8_12 | reverse complement strand
AAAATTTTTTATTTTTTTGAAAGTTTTTTTACTTTTTTGGTTTATATAAAAAAATCAGGAGCACAGATGCTCCTGATTCTTCTATAATTTATTTGATGTTTTCAATCTCTTTTTTTGATCTCTATTCTTTTACTTCCAATAGACCGATGTCTCCATCTTCTCTACGGTAGATCACATTTGTTGTGTTATCCTCTGCATCACGATAAATGAAGAAATCGTGTGCTAATAGATCCATTTGAAGGATCGCTTCATCTAAATCCATTGGTTCTAGATCAATTGTTTTTGAGCGAACAACTTTTTCTGTGGTTGCTGCTTCTTCTACAACTGCATCGGTAAACAATTTACCTGCACCAGATTTAATACGATTTTTCTTTTCGATTTTTGTTTTATTCTTACGAATTTGACGTTCAATTTTATCTACAACTAGATCAATTGAACCGTACATATCTTGAGAGACATCTTCTGCGCGCAGTGTGATAGATCCAAGCGGAATGGTTACTTCTACTTTTGCGGTCTTTTCACGGTAAACTTTTAAGTTTACTCGAGCGTCTAGCTCTTGATCTGCCTGAAAATATTTTTCAATCTTTTCGAGTTTAGAAACGACATAGTCGCGAATGGCTTCTGTTACTTCTAGGTTTTCACCACGGATACTATATTTAATCATATTAGTACCTACTTTCTAAACATTATGTTTTTATTTATATGTATATTATAACGCTTTCATAAACTTTTTGCAAATCTTTTTTTACCTTGCGATTGAAAATGTCTTTATTTCTTTCACACCTTTTTCAATTAGTAGGCGCTTCATTAATTCGATTGTTTTGCCCGTTGTGTAGATATCATCGAATATAAGATATTTCTGCTTTTTTGAAACTTCTCCTTTTAATTGAAAGTGTTGAGAGGTTTTTAATCTTTCTTCTCTTGTTTTTTTTGATTGAGCTAAAGTGTCTTCTTTTTGGAATAGACTGTTGTATTTTATCTCTGCAAAATCTAGTATAGTCGAGACTTGATTGAATCCTCTCTCCTTCTTTTTTTCGTGGCTGATTGGAGTCGGTATTATCGTATAGCTTTTATACTTTTTCAAGGCTTTTTTGATATCACATGCAAATACCATTCCTAATAAACGATCGCCTTCAAATTTATATCGCTTGAAATAGTCCTTCATTGCTGCATTATATTTATATAATGCTTCATGTTCGACCATATTCCCCTTTTGTATCCAGTATTCGCAATCTTTACATACTTTCTCCTCCTTATCTTTATAACATCTAGGACAATGGATTTCGCCAATTTGTTCGAAGTCTTCTTTGCATTCTTTACAAATCCATTCTTCTTGTTGATTCATAAAAATAAGGTCTGTGAAATGTTCACCAGTTTTCAACTCTTTAGTACAAAGCAAACATTCTTTCAAAATCCAGCCTCCTGATTCATTTCCTTTATTTCTTTGATCGCTTTCTTCATTTCTCGTGTTATGCCATCTGATAGAAAAAGTAGTTTACCTGTTGGTCTTTCTTTACTTCGACCGACCCTTCCTGAAATTTGTACGAGAGCACTTTTAGTAAATAATTTGTGATTACTTTCTAAAACAAAGACATCTACAAACGGAAAAGTCACTCCTCTTTCTAAAATTGTTGTAGAGACTAGCATGGTTATGGCTCTGTTTCTAAACTCTTCTACCATTCGTAGACGGTCTGTTGTCTGTGAGGATACAAAACCTACTGTTTCTTTGGGAAAGTATTTTTTTAAGTTCTCGGTAAATTGTTGTCCTAATTCTATTTCAGATACAAAGATTAACAATGGGTAGTGAGTCTGTCTTTGTTTCTTAATCAGTTGCAATAGTTGGTAAGGGATTCTTCCTTTTTCTATTTTTTCTCTAATTTTCGGCACCCATTTTATTTCAGGGACCACTAGCGGGTTCCCATGAAATCTTCTTGGAAGACTATAACGAATGATTTCTTTTTTCTTAACCTTTTTATCTAACTCATCTGTAGAGGTTGCTGTTAAATAAAGGGTGTTCCCTCCTTTTTTTATCGCATTCTGAGCTGCTTTGTATAACATAGGATTATCTACAAAGGGAAAAGCGTCTACCTCATCTATAATAAGGAGATCAAAGGCCCGATAAAACTTTAACAATTGGTGAGTGGTTGCGATTACCAAAGGTGTTCTAAAATAGGGGTCCGATTCCCCGTGAAGCAACGATATCGAACAGGAAAAATCTTCCTTCATCCTTCCGTACAGTTCGATACAGACATCGATTCTTGGGGTAGCAATACAAACTGCTTGTCCACTCTTGATCGCTGTTGCCACAACCTGGTACATCATTTCCGTTTTCCCAGCTCCTGTCACAGCATGCACCAAGGCATTTTTTCCTTCTTTAACTGCTTTGATGAGACCATCTGATACCTCTTGTTGATAGGAAGTCAAGGTTCCTTTCCAGTTTAGCACCTCTTGACCTTCAAAGTCTCGCTGTGCAATAGTATAAAGTTTTTGATCACTCCGGATCCTTCCCAATTGGATACAGGCTCTACAATACAGCACCTCCTCACTCAACTTCCAAAGTTTCTGATCAATCAAACTGCCACATCGAAAGCAATGGTACCTTCCATTCTCTTTTTCTATAGCTGGAAGTTCTTGGGCAATTTCTTTTAGATCATTTGTCATTTGACTCTCTGTTAAGAGTCTTCCATAAGAATCTTCTATCTTCATACTTATTAATTCGCAAAAGTTGGAGAAAATCATTCTTTTTTTGTAAAATAAGAATATGGAATATGTTACATTTAAAGAGAACGGCACTGTTCAAGAAGAAATCAAAAAATCAAAATTCATTTGTCATGTCAAGCGAGTCTCCTCTGAAGAGGAAGCTAGAGATTTTATCAATGCCATCAAAAAGGAACACTATAAGGCTACACATAACTGCTCTGCTTTCATCATTGGGGAACAAAGTGACATCAAACGGACCAGTGACGATGGAGAGCCTAGTGGAACCGCTGGGGTACCGATGTTAGGAGTTTTGGAGAATCATCGCATCACTAATAGTTGTGTCGTGGTGACCCGCTATTTTGGAGGTATTAAATTAGGTGCTGGCGGTCTGATTCGTGCTTATGCTGGAAGTGTGGCACAAGCAGTTCGAGAGATTGGACTGGTAGAAATCAAAGAGCAAGTGGTACTTGGGATCACACTTTCTTATTCCCAATACCAAGAATTTGCTAATTTCTTAAAAGACCATCAATTGGCGGAACAAGATCCGATGTTTACAGATCAGGTGATGACAACTATTTTTGTAGATAAAGAAAACACAAGTTCTATCACAGCAGCTTTAGTCGAATTTTACAATGGCAAAGTCATTATTGAAGATCACGGAATTCGTGAGGTTGAAGTACCCCGACTTTCTGTAGAAAAATAATCAAAAAACTATCGGCAACGATAGTTTTTTTTTATCACACCCATAAAATATCTATATTTTACATTCTTCCTGCAAGGGACTATACTTGTTAGTATCAAGAAAACCTAGAACTGAGGTATATTATGGCTATTTATGAAAATATTACAGAATTAATTGGGAACACTCCGATTGTCAAATTGAACCGTCTTGTTCCTGAAGGAGCTGCAGACGTCTATGTCAAACTCGAAGCTTTCAATCCTGGATCATCTGTTAAAGACCGGATTGCTTTGAGCATGATTGAAAAAGCTGAAGCGGATGGCTTGATCAAACCAGGTGATACCATTGTCGAAGCAACTAGTGGGAACACAGGGATTGGCTTGTCATGGGTTGGCGCAGCTAAAGGCTACAAAGTTGTGATTGTCATGCCTGAAACCATGAGTGTGGAACGTCGTAAAATCATTCAAGCCTATGGAGCTGAACTCGTTTTGACTCCTGGAAGTGAAGGAATGAAAGGCGCTATCGCTAAAGCTGAAGCAATCGCTGCAGAAAGAAATGGCTTCCTTCCTCTTCAATTTGAAAACCCTGCTAACCCAGAGGTACATGAAAGAACAACAGGACAAGAAATCGTTGATGCCTTTGGAAAAGATGGTTTAGATGCTTTTGTCGCAGGTGTTGGTACTGGTGGTACTGTTTCTGGTATTTCTCATACTTTGAAAAAGAATAATCCTGCTGTCAAAGTCTATGCCGTTGAGGCCAATGAATCTGCAGTCCTTTCTGGTGAAAAACCTGGACCACATAAAATCCAAGGGATTTCAGCAGGCTTTATCCCAAATACTTTAGACACTAATGCATATGATGGTGTTCGTCGCGTATCTTCAGAAGAAGCTTTCGAACTTGCACGCGCTATCGGTGGAGCTGAAGGATTCTTAGTCGGAATCTCAAGCGCAGCTGCTATCTATGCCGCTATTGAAGTCGCAAAAGAATTGGGTAGCGGTAAAAAAGTTCTTGCTCTTGCACCAGATAATGGAGAACGTTACCTTTCTACTACCCTTTACGAATTTGAATAATTCTCTATATTAAAAAAACTTCGGTAGGTTTCATCAACCTATCGAAGTTTTTATTTTTTTTCTTGTTTGCTAAAGAATACCTTTCCTTCTTTGACCCAGGTCGGCATCTGTTGAGCTAAGGGCGCAAAACCACTCTTGTGGCGGTCATTTGAAAAACGATGGTGTCGAATACTTCGTTGTGGTGTTTCTTCTAGTGTTCTCAGAGAGAGGCTAGCTTTCTTAGAATATTCATCAACATCGATGACTTGGACAAAGACTTTTTCTCCAATTGAAAGAATATCATGAATATTACTTACATAACCACTTCTAATCTCTGAGATATGAATCAAGCCCGTGACACCCGACTCTAGTTCGACAAAGGCACCATAAGGTTGAATGCCTGTAATGGTCCCTTCTAACTTATCTCCAATTTTCATATTAGTCCTCAATCTCGATGGTTTCAATCACGACATCTTCTACTGGCTTATCCATCATCCCGGTCTCAACAGCCGCGATCTCATCCAACACAGCAAAAGAAGCTTCATCCATCAATTGTCCAAAAACGGTATGGCGTTGATCTAGGTGAGGAGTTCCTCCTTCTGTCGTATAGATTTCAGCAATTTCTTCAGGCCAGCCACCGCGGACCAATTCCTTTTTCGAATATGGGAGATGTTGATTTTGTACAATAAAGAATTGGCTACCATTTGTGTTTGGTCCAGCATTTGCCATCGAAAGGGCTCCGCGAATATTGTACAGTTCTTTTGAAAATTCGTCTTCGAAGCTCTCCCCATAGATGGATTCACCACCCATACCTGTACCAGTAGGATCTCCCCCTTGGATCATAAAATCTTTAATAATCCGATGGAAAATGACACCATCATAATAGCCAGACTTAGCAAGAGCTACAAAGTTTGCAACTGTTTTTGGCGCTTGATCCGGGAACAATTGAATGTTCATCTTGCCGTGATTGGTTTTGATCACAGCGACAGGACCGTGAGCCATAGCAAGTTCTAACTGTGGTAACGTCAATTCTTTTTCAACCATATTTAACTCCTCTAAGGCATAGAATATGCCTTCTTCTTCTAAATTCTTAGTGATATAATCAGCTTTTTCTTGTAACTCTGGGGCAGATATTCCCATTGCGATACTAATTCCAGCGTAATCAAACAGTTCTAGATCATTTAATCCATCCCCAAATACTAAAACATTCTCTGGCTTCAAGCCCAAATGATTTACAAGATGAGAAACTCCTGAAGCTTTTGAAGCTTCAAAACGAACAACATCTGACGAATGGGGATGCCACGAAACTAGGCGCAAGTCCTCTTGCAAAGAAGGGGGCAACTCTAGCTCACTATCCTGTTCATCAAAGGTCCACATTTGGAAAATAGGTTCTTTCAAATGCAGATCTGGATCTACGGGTAAGTTGGGATAAATGATGTCAATAGCATCACTGATCAAGGGTGTCCGATTAGACAGGGCAGCTTGATGACTAGCCACTAACCCATAATCAATCTCAGATTCTTTGGCCCAATCTACAAAAGAAGAAACAATTGCTTCATTGATTGGTGATTGGTAGATCACAGTTCCTTTTGTATCTTCTATATAGGCACCGTTTAAGGTTACAAGAAAATCAGGCTTTAAGTCCATAATTTCAGGAACAACCCCAAAAATCCCTCTGCCGGTTGCAATCCCTGTTCGGATTCCTTTTTCTTTCAACTGATGAAAGACGTCTTTGACAGATTCTGGGATCAATCCTGTTTCTTTTGCACGTAATGTATCATCAATATCAAAAAAGACGATTTTAACTTTTTTGGCTTTATAACGTAATTTTGCGTCCACTTGTCTCCCCCTTATGATCACGCTCTATTATAGCATGTTTCCTTTTAAAAATCTTCTTGATTCACCAGATGGTGTCGAAAGGCATAGACGACTGCTTGCGTCCGATCACTGACTTCTAATTTCGATAAGATGTTGGAGACATGGGTCTTCACTGTTTTTAAAGAAATGAAGAGTTCATCTGCTATTCGTTGATTTTCATATCCTTTTGTTAATAGAGCCAGAATATCTCGTTCTCTAGCTGTCAAATCATCATGCAATTCAGCATGGTTCTTTCGTGACTCAACCTTTTGACTAACTTCTGTCTCAATTGCAAATTCTCCCTTTGCAACCTTTCTGACAGCCTGTAAGATCTCAGTTGCTGACGAGGTCTTTAAAATATACCCTTTTGCACCGGCATCTAAGACTGGGTAAATCTTTTCGTTATCTAAATAAGACGTCAAAATGACAATTTTAGCTTCCGGCCACTCTTTTAGGATGGCTAGAGTTGCATCGATACCATTTAGCTCTGGCATCACAATATCCATGATGATGACGTCTGGTCTTTCTTTCAGCGCTAACTCCACCCCTTCTTGCCCATTTTTCGCCTCTAAGACTTGCTCAATATCGGTTTGCATGGACAAAAAGCTTTTCAATCCCAATCTGACCATTTCATGGTCGTCTACTAATAATACTTTCATACAGTTTCCTTTTCATTTTTATCTTTTACAAGAAGGGGAACGCGAATATCCACAGCCACTCCCTTTTGAGGACTCGTTCTTATTTTAATGGTTCCCGCCATGTCTTCTACACGTTCTTGAATATTTTTCAACCCATAACTCAATCGTTCCAATTTTTCCTGCTCAAAGCCGATTCCATCATCTACCATCCGTAAATGAAGTTGTTTTCCTTCCTGTTGCAAAAAGACATCCATTTGTTGAGCTCTAGCGTGTTTCAAGGTATTGCTGACAATTTCTTGGACGATCCGAAATAGATGTTCTTCCATTTCTTTTGGAATGCTCACGTCATTATGATGGAAGACAACTGCTAGGTTACTCTTTTCCTTCAATTCTCTAAAAATCATCTCCATCCCTTCTACCAAACTTTTTCCTTCCAATTCTGTAGGACGAAGATGTAGGAGCAAGACGCGTAAATCATTTTGGGCTGTACCTAGAATATCTGACACACCATTTAGTTGCTGCTGGATCTGATTTTTCTCTAACTCAAGGGCCTGTGTTGCCACTCCAGATAAAATCATATTGGCTGCAAACAATTCTTGACTAACCGTGTCATGTAGATCACGCGCAATTCTCTTACGCTCGATTTCCACAATTTCTTCCTCATTTCGCATCACACGATTTTCACTTTTTTGTAAATTTTCTTCTAGTCGAAGCAATTTGCTGTCCAATAAATCTAACTGTTGATTCAATTCTTTGGGGGCAATTTCTTTTCGCTGTGAAGCAGTCAGGATAGATTCTACCTTTTGTTGTACTGCATGAACCGTTACAAATTGCGTGATTTTAATAATTAAGACAACCAAAGCCGTCAATGCAAGCGTCAGACTAAAAACCAAAAATAGGAATGACTGAAGCAAGGAAAGATCTGAAAGAAGTTTGCCCCACTGAAAACCAACAAAATGGAAAATGGTATGACAAATGACCGCAACCACCATTAGGGAATAGAAATACAATAGGAGATAGTCTAATTTCTTCATGCGCGAATCACCTCAACATCCCCAACAATACCAACTAACACAATTTTTATAGAACGGTGCGATCTCCGATAATGTGCCGTTTCAATGTCTATGGTTTCATTCCTCATTTTACGGACAGGAAGATCCAAAAACTTCAGATCTCCATACAGGGTGTTAATTTGTAAATGCAATTCCAAATCAATCGGTAAGATAATTTTTGTATTTCCAAACCCTTTCCGAATGATCACTACATTGTCCCAATTGCAAATGGCTACCTCCTCTAAATGGAGGGTGTCATTCCCAAAAACTCGGATCACATTCAGATCTCGATACCCTCGACTTTGCTTTGAAAAATGTTGTAAATCACCAATCCATCGAGTTTTTTCCTGACGAATTTTCGTATCCTCTTCAACATCAAACACAACGGCTTCATTTTCCTTATACATATAAGGGTAGGCAATCAATAAACCATAAACCACCGCAAATAAAATGGCTGCAATCACAAAAGGATTCAGCATCACGATAAAAAATAAGAGCACACTCAGCGCGATTAATAGAAAATTCGCTTTTTGTTTGCCAAAATAGTAATACAAAAGGAGCAAAAAGAGAACCATCAAGACAACAAATCTGGAAAAATCGATTGATAAAATGGTGATCGCTGCTAATGTTAACAAAACGGCTTCAACGAAAATAAAAATTTGTATTTTCCACATAGTCTACCTCATCTTTTCCTATTTTATCAAATTTTTCCTCATTTGACTTCCGTCTGTGGTTGGATAAACGCATACAATCAAAAAGACTCAGAAATCCATCTGAGTCTTAGACTGATTTATGAATCTCCACCAGTTGCACTACTGCTAGAACTTTCTGTATCTGATCGTTCAGCAGAAGATGAACTAGATGTATCTGAACTTGATGATGCTTTCGTACTTGAAGAAGCTGTCACTTTAGGCTCATATACAGTCAAAACAATTCGTGTTCGGTTAATATCCACCGTACTCGAAACTTCTGGAGTTTGACTAACAATTTGACCGGCAGAAACAACTACCCCATCAGGGAGATGTTCTGTTTTTCTTAATTCGATATTGGCTTCTTTAATACCATAGATCTCAATCAAATTACTTCTAGCAAAATCATAAGTTGATCCAACATAGTTTGGCATTTCAATCGAAGTCGTTTCTTTCGCTACTTTCAAAACAATCTTAGTTTTTGAATTCAGAGAATATTGCTCTCCTGGAGCTGGAGTTTGTTCAAGAACTGTCCCTGCAGTATAATCGAAGGTCTCAACTTCTTCAATCGTGATCATTTTGCTTGATACTTTATAAGTATTTTTCAAATCTTCTTCTGCTTTTGCCCGTGTTTCACCCACGTAATTTGGCATTTCAAAGCTGTTTGGTCCTTTTGAAACAATCAAATCAATTCGACTTTGTTCTTTCTTTTGGGCCCCTGCATTTGGATTGGTTCGAATGACATAGCCTTCTGCAACCGAATCACTGTACTCTTCTTTCTCTTCACCGACTTGAAGGTCCTGTCCCTCAATAACCGCTCTAGCTTCGGCAATGGTTTTGCCGGAAACATCTGGAACTGTTTTATTGGCTGGGCTCATATACAACAAGAAAGTAAAGGCTGCAAGAACTAGAGCAATGGCAACAAACAAGACCTTGTAGCGCGCCCGCAAACGTCTTCTTGGCTTTTTACTTGGCGCCATTGTCTGCTGATCAGATAATGGTCGATTAGGATCTACTGAACTGATTTCACTGCGTACTTCAGAGATTGGAACAGGAGCCGTTTTTGGAGTTGGACTCACTTTTGGAAGAGTCTTTGTATCAGCTTTCGCTTGGTCTTCAAAAACCAGTTTTTTCTCATTTCTTCTCTCATAGGACAAGCAACTTGAAAGATCCACATACATCTCTGCCACTGATTTATAGCGATCCGTCAGTTTTTTAGCTGTCGCTTTGATCACTACATTTTCTAAAGCTTGTGGAACATTCTTATTTTCTTCACGAATAGATGGGAGTGGCTTTTGAAAATGCTGCAAAGCAATTGTGACTGCACTATCTCCATCATAAGGAATGTGTCCTGTCAACATCTCATAGAAAATGATTCCCATAGCGTAGATGTCACTTTGCACCGTAGCTTTTGAACCACGCGCCTGCTCAGGGGACAAATAATGAACCGACCCCAACATCGAGTTGGTCTGGGTCAAACTAGTCTCTGCAAAGGCCACTGCAATCCCAAAGTCTGAAACTTTTGCTGTTCCATCTGGTGTCAAGAGGACATTCTGTGGTTTTAAATCTCTATGGATAATGCCACGCGTATGGGCAAGACGCATAGCTAGAAGGATCTGCCCCATCAAACGAACAGCTTCTTCATTTGATAAAGGAGCATTTTCTTTGATATAGCGTTTCAAGTCTAAACCTGCAACATATTCCATTGCAAGGTATTGTTGTCCTTCTTCTTCGCCAATGTCTGTAATCCGAACGATATTTGGATGGTCCAGCTCTGCCATCGCCTTTGCTTCACGCTGAAAACGCGCAACCGCAATGGGATCCGTCTGGTAATTCGTACGCAGTACCTTGACTGCAACTTCTTCCCCATCTAAAATCAAATCACGCGCAAGATAAACATCTGCCATCCCGCCGCGTCCAATTTGTTGGATGATTTTATATCGCCCGGCAAAAATTTTGCCGATTTGAATCATGCTGCGTCCTCCTCAGTAAAGTGGAGCAGTACAACAGTGATATTATCCAAGCCTCCAGCATTATTGGCAAAACGAATCAAGGTTTGAGCTTTTTCTTCCAGTGAAACATCACTCAAGACAATATCTCTGATTTCATCCGGACCAATCATATTAGTTAAACCGTCACTATTGATCAAAATATAATCATCTGCTTCAACCGTCACCAAACCATAATCCGGCTCCAACTCATCTTTTTGGCCAATGGACTGAGTGATGATGTTACGTTGAGGATGATGGGCTGCTTCTTCCTCTGTGATTTGACCTGCTCGCAAAAGAGCATTTACAAGAGAATGATCACTGGTCAACTGCTGATATTCGCCCTGACGAATGAGGCCAATCCGCGAATCTCCAACATGGGCATAAATCACTTGCCCTTCTACAAAAGCCAAGGCTTCCAATGTCGTTCCCATTCCTTTGTGCTCATCATCTTGCCCAGCTAAATGGATCCGACGGTTCACAGCTTCTAAATGTTCTGCAAACCATTCCCGTACTTGATTAACCGTCTCGATCTCAGAAGAAACCCAAGCCGCACCTAGGTCTGTGACTGCCATTTCACTAGCAATATTTCCGGCACGGTGTCCTCCCATACCATCAGCAAGTAAAACCATAGATTTTCCTGCCTTGTTTTTATATTGATTTGCATAGTCTTGGTTATTTGTCCGTCTTTGACCTACATCGGTTAAGATCGTAATATCCATACTGTCAGTTTCCTCCTGATATTATGAGATTCTCTTAAAACGACTGATAAAGAAGCCGTCGCTTCCATATAATTCGGGTGTAATAAGAATACAATCATTTTTAAGAATATCTTTTCTTTCGTGATCCAATGGGACTTGTTCGAAATTTGGATGGTCTTTCAAAAATTGGTCCACTACTTCAAAATTCTCTTTGCCCATAATTGTACACGTACTGTACACTATTATACCACCTTTACGCACACTTTGACAAACACTATCCAGAATGGCCAATTGAATAGCTTGTAAAGATACAAAATCTGCACTCTCTTTATTGTACTTGATATCAGGCTTTCTCCGTATCAAACCAATCCCTGAACAAGGCGCATCCACCAAAATTTTATCGAAAGCATCAGGTCCAAATGTTTCAAAGACTTTTGTCGCATCTAACTTCTTTGTCAAAATTTTGTCCGCAACATGGAGCCGATTAGCATTTTCTTGAATCAATTTGAGCTTATGGTCATAGAGATCCAAGGCTGTGACTTTCCCAGTTGTGAGATAAGAAGCCAGGTGAGTCGTCTTTCCACCTGGCGCCGCACAGGCATCTAAAACCCACTCATCTCCTTGCAAATCCAAAGCCGGTGCCACCAATTGACTGGACTCGTCTTGAATAGTAATGCGCCCTTCTTTAAACAAGGAATGCGCCGCAAAATGTCCCTGCTCTTTCACGAGAGCGGACGAAGCAAGTAGAGAGGAGGTTGCTTCGAACAGCTGAGCCAACTCTTCTTTTTCGTCCAGATCAATCACACGAATACTGGATTTATTACGCTGATAGAGACTCTTAAAAATAGCGCAAGCACGTTCCTCACCGTATTCTTCGATCAATGCTTTGACCAACCATACAGGTAGGGAATACTCTACCGAATAACGTTTGTTCTTTCGCTTGATCGTATCAATAGCTGGTAGCCCCTCGCGGAGGAGCTTTCTAAGAATAGCATTGACAAACTTCTCACTGCCTTCTTTTCGACGTTTTGCTATCCGAACAGCTTCATTGACGATGGCATGATCGGGAATGCGGTCTAAATAAACAAGTTGATACAAACTCATCATCAAAAGATAATAGAGCCAAGGATCCAATTTCGTCCGGTCTTCAATTACGTGGGCGAGATACCACTCGAGTGTTATCTTCCGTGCTACAGTACCGTATACAACTTCCGTAACAAAGCTTCTATCTTTATCTGAAAGTTGAGAGTGTTCTAGCGCTTGATTTAGTGCAATATTAGAATAAGCTCCCTGTTCAAAAACCTCTTCTAACACTCGAACGATCTGTTCACGCGCATTCATTTGTTTAATTTCCAAAGTGATCTCCTACTTTCAATTGACGGCCAGCGCCATTCAAAAAGTCTGTGATGGACATTTTTGGTTTTCCTGCCGGCTGCACAACTTTGAGGGACAATGCGCCTTCTCCTGCAGCGACCAGCAACTCTTTTTTGGTCAAAGCAATCACTTCTCCTGGATTTCCATTTCCTTCGCATAGCTCTGCTTCATAAACTTTAAAGCGTTGCCCATTTAATAACGTATGAGCGACCGGCCAAGGATTCATCCCTCGGATCTGATTAAAGACTTGGCGATTGGTTTTGGTCCAGTCCAAAACCTCTTCTTCCGGTAAAATATTCGGTGAAAATGTGACCAAACTTGGATCTTGTGGACTTGGCTTGATCTCCCCTGCCAGGTAAGCTGGCAAAGTATCTAGGAGTAAGTCACGTCCAAGGACTGCCAATTTTTCAAACAAAGTTCCCACATTGTCCTCATCTAAAATTGGGAGAGAACGAGCTGCAATCATGTCTCCGGCATCCATTTCCTTGACCATTTCCATAATTGTAACCCCAGCTTCTTCGTCACCATTGATCAGGGCATAGTGAATGGGAGCTCCACCTCTATATTTAGGTAATAAAGACGCGTGGACATTCACCGCAAACTGAAAGTTCTCCAACAATTTTGTCGGTAAAAATTGTCCAAAAGCAGCGGTCACAATTCCATCTGCATCTAGTGATAAGAGAGTTTCCATTTCTGGACTACCCGATAATTTCTCCGGCTGAAGAACCGGTAGTTGATGTTCCAAAGCTACCTGCTTCACCGGGGTCATTCGAATCTCTTTTTTGCGACCTACTTTGCGGTCTGGTTGAGTCACAACTGCCAAAATTTCATAGCGCGAATCTGCTAACAATCCCTTTAAAACCGTCGCTGAAAAATCAGGCGTTCCCATAAAAATTAATTTTGTCATTTCTTTCTTCCTTACATAAAACTTTGAGGTTCATTATCAATACTGACACGTAGATCTTGGTTTCCTCTTTCTTGTGTAAATTCTAAGATTTGATTCAAGACCTGAGTCATGCCTTCTTCGAAACGATATTTCACAATGATTTGATAATGATACAAATTATGTGTGCGTGCAATTGGTTTAGGTGTTGGTCCTAAGATTTGGACCTGATCAGATAAGCCAGATCGGAGAATTTCCATGACCTGATGTGACTTCTCCTTCACCATTTCCTCACTCTTATGAGATAGGGTTAGCCCAACTGTGAAGTAATAAGGCGTATAGCCTAACTGCCGGCGAATCTGCATTTCATAGGCAAAAAAACCTTCATAATCTTGGTCTTTGGCAAATCGAATCGCATAATGATTGGGGTTGTAGCTTTGAATGATAACCTCTCCTTCTTTCTCTGCTCGTCCGGCCCTTCCTGCCACCTGAGTCAAGAGTTGAAAGGTTCTCTCAGAGGATCGATAATCCGGTAAATTTAAAGAAGTATCCGCATTCAAGACACCCACTAACGTCACATTTGGAAAATCCAATCCCTTCGCAATCATTTGCGTCCCTAACAAAATATCCGCTTCTCCATTCCCAAAAGCATCTAATATCGCTGCGTGGCTCCCCTTTTTTCGAGTGGTATCCACATCCATTCGCAGAATTTTAGCTTCAGGAAAGATCTCTTGTAATTCATCATAAGCTTTTTGTGTTCCTGTCCCGTAATAACGAATGGAAGGACTTTGGCAATTTGGACAGTGTCGAGGAATCGCTTTACTATAGCCACAATAATGACAGTTCATGGTTTTAGTATCCATGTGGAGGGTCAAAGAGATGTCACAATTGGGACAAGTATCTACAGTTCCACACTCGCGACACATGACAAAACTGGAATAACCACGGCGGTTCAACATCAAGACAACCTGCTCTTTTTTCTGCAAGCGATCAGCAATAGCTTCCACTAGAACCGGAGTGAAGTTACCAGCTTCATTTTGGCCAATATAATCACGAAAATCAACGACTTTAACTTCTGGAATTTTGGCTGCCGGATTGGCCCGCTGGGTGAGACGAATTAATTCATAAACCCCTTTTGTTGCACGAGCCCGCGATTCTATACTTGGTGTAGCAGATCCAAGAAGCAAGACTGCTTGATTGTACTGAGCCCTTAGGACTGCGACTTCCCTTGCGTGGTAGCGTGGATTACTATCTTGTTTGTAGGAAGCCTCGTGCTCCTCATCAATGATGATAGCTCCGATGTTTTTTAAAGGAGCAAAGATGGCTGAGCGCGCTCCAACGACTACCTTGGCCTCCCCACGTTCAACTTTTCGCCATTGATCATACTTCTCACCATTTGATAAGCCCGAGTGCAGAATGGCTACTTCCTGACCAAAACGAGAGATAAAACGATCCGTCATCTGTGGCGTCAGGGAAATCTCAGGAACCAACATAATAGCCGTTTTCCCCTTATTTAGAACTTCCTGAATAATCTGCAGATAAACTTCTGTTTTCCCACTTCCAGTCACACCTTCTAATAAAAAAGGCTTTGATGTTTTCCCAATTTGAAAAACTACTCTTTCTACAGCTTTTGCTTGCTCTGAATTTAAAAGCAGAGCCTGGGTCTGTTCTTTGCCTTCATAATATGCAGCCGCCCGATTCACTTCTCGTTCTGTTATTTCTAAAACACCCTGATCAATAAAATAAGCCACTACTTCTCGTGAAAAATCCTGATACAATCCTGCTAAGAGTTGCTCCCCTTGCTCTAGTAACAGGCGCTCTTTCAATGCTAGCCTTTTTTTAGCTCTCGCTGATAGTTGAAGTTCTTTTAATCCTTCCTGGTTAACGCGATACCATTTTTCTGTTTTAATTTGTTTCTTATCCTTGGCCTTGTATTCAAGTACCAAATCTCCTTTTCTGACCAACCGCATCACTTGGGCTTGATCGGCTGCATCTAGAGAAGAAAAAGAAACTTCATTTTTTGCACCAAAAAGTTTCACTTTGAGAGTGGGATCTAAAGAAGGTTGAGGATACAAAATCTTATCATAACTCGAATTGAGGAGAGAAGGAAGCATGGTTTTTAAAATCGTGATCTTATAAGAAAAAACACTTTTTCGTAATTGATCCGCCAACCAAAACTGCTCTTGATTTAAGACCGGAGTGTAATCCAAGACCTCCACAATCGCTTTTAATTCCTCGCTTGTGTCTGCCTCTTCTAAAACATCTACCACAATCCCTTGAATGAGGCGATTCCCTTTACCAAAGGGGACATGAACTCGCATACCTGCCTCCACCATATCCTCAAATTCTGATGGGATCTGATAAGAATAGGGTTTATCTGTCTGCATCAATGGGACATCTACGATGACTTTTGCTATCACTTTTTCACCTCCAGCCTCTATCATATGAGCTTTACTTTATCACGGAACCCTTTAAATAGCAAAAAATAAGATTGAGAAGCCCCAACCTTAAATTTTTTCACCATCTTCTTTTTCTTTGGCAATTTGTTCCTTAATTTTACGCTCTTCTTCTTCTTTGCGGATTCGCTCTGCTTCAATCCTACGACGAAGCGCTTCACGTTTTGCTTCTGGATCCGGGTGAACAACTACGTTTCCTGACTCGATTTCTTCAAGCGCTTGTAAGGTTGATTTGACCGATTGGAATTCTTGAGTTGGCACTGCACCACTTTCCAATTCGTGGGCCCGTTTTGCCTCAAGAATGACCAATGAATATTTTGAGGGTACTTTATCAAGCAATGTATCAATAGAAGGTTTTAACATCATATTCCTATACCTAATTTCTAATTATTTATCTCTTCACAATAGTTTGTGTTTTTGGCAACATATCCAGATAATGCCCAATGACACGGTCTACACGGAAATGTTCTGCTTCGATCACACGTTTGACACGTTCAGCAGCAAGAGGAACTTCATCGTTCACAATGGCGTAGTCATATTCACGCATCATGGCGATTTCTTCTTTTGCTTTTTCAATCCGTTGCGCAATGACTTCTGCACTATCTGTTCCGCGTCCCACTAATCGATCTTGTAATTCCTCCAAATCAGGCGGCGTTAAGAAGATAAAAACTGCATCTGGCACTTTTTTCTTTACTTGGAGCGCACCTTGAACTTCAATTTCAAGGAATACATCGATTCCTTTGTCCAAGGTTTCATTCACATAAGTTAAAGGAGTCCCATAGTAATTTCCAACGTACTCAGCATACTCTAACATTTGCCCTTGACGGATCAAATCTTCAAATTCTTCACGTGTACGGAAAAAATAATCGACACCATCCACTTCACCTGGACGTTGTGCACGCGTCGTCATCGATACAGAATACTGAAACTGATTGTCCGAGTTTTCAAAAATTTCTCGTCTGACCGTTCCTTTTCCAACCCCTGAAGGGCCAGAAAATACAATTAATAAGCCACGATCCGCCATGATTTCTCCTTCAATGTCTTTCTATCTAGTGTAACAAAAATCGGCCTAATTTTCAACTGATTTTTCCTTCAAAAAAAGCTTGAGATGCTAGATCTCAAGCTTTTCGTTTATTTTGCGTAATCTACTGCACGCAATTCTCGAATAACGGTAACCTTAATGTTTCCAGGATATTCAAGATTTGATTCTATCTTCTCACGAATATCATGAGCTAAGATCGTCACTTTATCATCCTTGATTGCCTCAGGGCTAACCATAATACGGATTTCACGTCCTGCTTGAAGGGCGAAACTTGTCTTAACTCCTTCAAAGCTGTTTGCAATTTCTTCAAGATCTTGCAAACGTTTGATGTAACTTTCAAGTGACTCACTTCGTGCTCCAGGTCGAGCTGCACTCAAGGCATCTGCTGCAGCGACAATGACTGCGATGACACTTTCTGGTTCCACGTCTCCATGGTGACTGGCAATGGTATTGACCACCACTGGGTGTTCCTTGTACTTCCGTGCCAATTCAGTTCCAATCTCGACGTGACTTCCTTCCACTTCACGGTCAATCGCTTTACCGATATCATGTAAGAATCCTGCACGTCGTGCCAAGGTAGCATTTTCACCCAACTCGCTAGCAATAATACCAGAAAGTTTGGCAACTTCAATGGAGTGACGCAAAACATTTTGACCATAAGAAGTACGGAATTGCAACCGTCCCATGATTTTCATCAAATCTGGATGGAGGTTTGGCGCACCGATTTCATAGGCAGCCGCCTCACCGTATTCACGAATCCGGTTGTCAATTTCCTGGCGGTTCTTCTCAACCAGCTCTTCGATGCGGGCTGGATGGATCCGTCCATCTTTGAGAAGGCTCTCCATTGTCATACGGGCAATTTCACGACGAATCGGATCAAACCCTGACAAGGTCACCACTTCAGGCGTATCATCAATAATCACATCGACACCTGTCAAACTCTCAAAGGTACGAATATTGCGACCTTCACGACCGATAATCCGACCTTTCATACTATCGTCCGGCAAATGAACGGTTGAGTTTGTTTGCTCAGCAACAAAATCACCTGCCATTCGCTGCATAGCTTGCACGAGAATGTCTTTTGCGATTTTATCAGAACGTTCTTTCACTTCCAATTCAGCATCACGAATCCGTGAGGCAATTTCTTTTGAAAGTTGCTCTTCCGTCTGACTCAAAATAATGTCACGCGCTTCTCCTTGACTTAGAGCAGCGACACGTTCCAGTTCTTCTACTTTCTTGTGTTCAAGCTCTTCCAGCTGTTGTTCACGCGCATCAATGTGTTTAGTTCTATCTGTAAGACTTTGCTCTTTGTGTTCAAGAGACTGTTCTTTGCTTGTTAAAATGTCGTCTTTGCGATCAAGATTGCTAGCACGTTCTGCCAAACGGCTTTCTAATTGCTTCAATTCTTGTCGTTCTGACTTAAACTCAGCATCGACCTCTTCACGATATTTTCTGGCTTCTTCCTTTGCCTCCAAAAGTGCTTCTTTTTTAAGTGAACTTGACTCATGCTTCGCCTCTTTTAAAATCAAATCGGCTTCGCGTTCTGCCTGTCCACGTAAATTCGTTGCTTCTTGTTCAGCATTCAAAAGGGTGAGTTCCGCAGCTTCTTTTGAAGCTTTCATTTTAAGAGCAGTTCCCACATATCCAATGACTAAACCAATGACCGCGGCAAAAACACCTGTAATAAGAAAATTCATGCTTTTACCCCAAATCTATTTAATTAGTTGAATTAAAAATTCTTTTACATTTTACCATAAATTACTAAAATTAACAATCTAAAAAAACAGGAAAAACCTTTTATATTTTTGCTTAACGCTTGTTCTTTTATAGTCTTTTCTTTCATGGAACATCTGTGAGGAATTCATTTATTTCCACTTTGTTGAATCTGCTTTTTTATGCTATAATCAAGAAAAACAAAGAAGGATTTGAGTATGACAAAAGAAGTAATTGTTGAAAGTTTTGAATTGGACCACACAGCTGTGAAGGCTCCTTATGTACGCTTGATTGGGGAAGAAACTGGACCCAAAGGAGACATCATCTCTAACTTCGATATTCGTCTGGTGCAGCCCAATGAAAATGCGATTCCAACGGCAGGGCTCCACACGATCGAGCATCTTCTTGCGATGCTCATTCGCAAACGCATCGATGGTATGATTGATTGTTCCCCATTTGGATGTCGCACCGGTTTTCATATGATCATGTGGGGACAGCATTCGAGTACGGAAATTGCTAAAGTAATCAAAGATTCTTTAGAAGAAATTGCATCTGTCAGTACTTGGGAGGATGTCCCAGGCACAACCATTGAGTCTTGTGGAAATTACAAGGACCACAGCCTCTTCTCAGCCAAAGAATGGTGTCGCCTGATTCTAGATCAAGGAATTTCTGACGATCCGTTTGAACGTCATCTTGTTTAATACGAAAAAGAGGCTGGGACAAAAGTCCTAGCCTCTCAATTATTTTTGGATTGTCGAGCAAGACGCAGTGGTTGAGTGGGCTCTACTACGCTGATTTCATCAGTTTTTACAGCCCTACTCAACTGTGCGGAGGTGGGACGACGAAATCGAATTCTAACGAATTACCGATTTCTGTCCCACTCTCTTTTTTATTGTCATTTTTCCCAGAAAAGGGATGTCTGATCAAGCATTAATAATCCAGAGCATCTGAATGACCTTTTCCGTTTCCTACGAAATAACCAGTCTTGGCATTGATACTAAAGAGATAGGTTCCATCTGGTTTGAAGAGGTTGTAATAGCCATTACCGTTAATGATATTGACACGCTCTAAAATGTATTGATTGCCAGTGATATGCCCACGTTTACGAGCAATGTTCAGTACTTTTTCAAGGATCCCATCACCAAACACCCAAGCTGGGTTATTCACATCATTGATAGCTGCTTGGTTATATGGCACACGGCTCAGATTCCGCTGAAGTGGGACACCATCGCTTGGAAGACCGTATCCTGAATAGCCTGGACTTGCCGTTACTGCACCACCTGTAGCAGCATTGACAGCTGGGGCCGTAGGCGTTGCTGCCTGAGCTGGGGCTGGGGCTGCGTTAGAGGTATCTGTACCACCTGTTCCTGTCACTGGTGCCGGTGTCGCAACTTGTTGTGAACGTCCTTGCGCAACCGCCTCATTCAATAAGCTATCTAATTTTTCATTGCCTGTCTTTGTTTCTGCAAAGGTCGCATCACTTTTCGCTTTGGCAGTTGCATCAAGAACTCCATCTTTGATGACTGGAGAACTAAATTGAGAATTCACTTTTTGAATGGCAGAAACTTGCTTCACAAGGTCTTCATATTTTGTTTTAGCCGCATTATAATCACTGCTTCCTTCTAATTTGTCCAGCAGTTTCTTCAGATTTTCCAAGTCTCCGAATTTATCATTTTTAAGAGCACTTTTTGATTCATCTACAAAAAAGGCATCGTAGGCTTTGGTAAACTCTTCCAATTTTTGAGCTTGTGTTTCACTGCTACTTGATTTAGAAGTAGAAGATGACTTGCTAGATGAAGACGATACAACAGTTGTACCACCAGATTTTCCACGACTGTGCATCCAGTTATAGGTCACAAAAATGGCCGAACCGACAATCGCAAGACCTAATGCAGAGTATAGAACCGCTTTGATTCGTTTACCCGCATTGCTTGGTGTTTCCTCAGGAAGGTCCTCTGCTTCTACAACTGGTTCAGTTGGTGTGGGTCCAAATTTAATCTTAGCAGGTAATTCTGTTGAGATAGCATCCATTTCAGGTCTTTGTTCCAAGACCGTTTCCGTTACTTCCGGTGCCTCCACTGCTTCAGATACTTCAGCAACTGTTTCTGTAGCTGCCAACTCTTCAGCTTTAGCCAATTCTTCTTTGGCCAAAATTTTTGTATCGTATTTTTCAGCTTCAATTTCAGCTCGGTGTTGTTTGATGTATTTGTCTAAGACATTATCACCTTCCGTTACACCTGCTTCGATTTCTTCTGCCTTTCGATTGGCTTGCCCAATCGTCATCTCTTTAGCATCTTCAAACTCTAAAATTGATTCTGTTTCTTGCTCTAATGGCTTATTATCCTTCTCTGTCATAAAAATCCTTTCTATGCCTTTATCTGCCGTTTTACTCGTTCCCCAAAATATTGGTAGAGATCAACTTTTAGGGTTCCGTTATAAAGTTTTCGTTTTTTATCTGCTTTACTACCGAATTTAGATTCAAAACCTTCATCACTGGTTAAGATAAATTTACTCCAGGTTTTGAGAGGTGCAAATACGTGCCCCATTTCAGTATACAATTTCGTCACACCCTCATCATCGGATAAGCGTTCTCCATATGGAGGGTTGGAGATAATCACCCCGTTGATCTTATCTGAGTGAAGATCTTGGACTCGCATTTGTTTGAAAGTAATGTCACTGCTAACGCCCGCTTTCTGGGCATTTTCTTTGGCAATCTCAACCATCCGTGCATCGATATCGGTTCCCATAATATCCAATTCGATCTCGCGATTGATTTTTCTGCTTGCTTCTTGACGGACTTCATGAATCAAGCGATCATCCATCCAGTTCCATTCTTCAAAAGAAAAGGTCCGACGTAAACCAGGTGCCATATTTCTCGCAATCATCGCTGCCTCAATACAAAACGTTCCAGAACCACATGTCGGGTCAATCAAGGGCTTATCTGGATACCAGTTTGACAGCAGAAGAATTGCCGCTGCCATATTTTCCTTAATAGGGGCTCCCCCTTTTTCAGTCCGATAACCACGTTTGAAGAGGCTACTACCAGTGGTGTCAATCAAGACAGTGGCTTGGTCTTTAAGGATCGATACTTCGATCTTGAACTCTGCCCCATTTTCCATGAGAGGAACACCTTCTGGTCGGGCATAGTGTTTTTGTAACTTTTTAACCACTGCTTTTTTCGAAATAGCCTGAACGCTAGGTTCATTATGAAGCTTTGATTTGACACATTTAGCCTTAGAAATAGGAAAACGTGCTCCTAAAGGCAAATAGTTTTCCCAATCCAAAGCAAAGACACCTTGAAAGAGTTCTTCGAAGGTTTTGGCTGGAAAAGTCCCAACCACAATTTTCACACGATCAGCCGCGCGCAACCAGAGGTTGGTTTCTATGATTGCTCGACGGTCTCCTTGAAATCGAACCCGTCCATTTTCAACCTGGCAATCGTAACCGAGATCGCGTAGTTCTCGACCAACAACAGCCTCTAGGCCAGCAGCGACCGTTGCAATCAATTCAAATTGTTTTTTCATCTTATTCCTATCACTTTAAAAAAGGAGGTTGAGATCTCTCTCCACCTCATCAACCTATATGCAATTTTCTATAAGCCATGTTTTGTTCCAGAAATGACTAGGTACCATTTCCTTCGATAATCATCTGTCTACTGTTTCCAGTCAGAATGCTATGTTCGTTTCCACGCATTCCATGCCCCGACCAAAGTTTGGGTTGCTAGCTTGAGGGGTTTACCGCGTTCCACTTTTTAGGTTTCCCTAAAAACTACGTCACTGTGGCACTTTCAGAGTTACTAGAGCATATCCTTAGACTTAGCTCCTTCACTCGCCGTAACTTGAATACCAAGTCCCTAGGCTTATGGATTCACCTAGCACAAACACTACAGGCATCACAGCCTGTGCTAGCATGGACTTTCCTCATGAGAGCATTCTCTCACGCGATTATCCAAAAATTGCACGATCTATGGAATTAATAATCGCGATCTACGATCTGTTTCCCAAAAACTTCTTTTTCCAAACGATTAAGACGTTTGAGAATATCAAAGTTCGTCGCTGTTGTCACTTGCGGGAATTCTTGCGTAGCAGTGCTAGCAATCGGAGATGTTTGTGGTGTTTCCTGTGCTTTTTGGGCAAGTTCTTCACGAAGGCGGGCGTTTTCTTCACGCAATTCCTTCACCAAAGCAGCATAGGTTTCATAGTCTTTTATGACATCATCCAAAAATTCATTTACTTCATCTTTATTATAACCACGAACTTCTCGTTTGAAATCTTGATCAAAAATATCTTTCGCAGTAAAAATAATACTCGCCATTACTCTCTCCAATCTAGTTCATCATCTCAATTATATAAAAAAATGGTAAGAAAAATCAAGGTATAACACTTAGTTTTCGTAAAAATTTTCAGCAAGTTCATTTAAGTCATCAAAACTTAATTGTTTGACATAAAATGGTTCTTTTTCTACCATCATTTTGTAAAGATATTTTAAATTGGTTTCATTTTCTGGATCATAAAAAACATAAGCTCCATCCGCGTTATCTATCAAAAACTGATTGTATTCTTTTAGTTGACCCGGATTGCTATAGTGGGGATAGGCATATTTCACGAAATCCACTTGTTTGAAGCGTGCTAATAATTCCTGATTACTTTCATTCCAATTTTCGCCAACATTCTCAAATAGGAAGATCGTCGCCATTTGAAAATCGTAATCTTTTTTTAATGCAAAGGCGACCTCTAGTACCCAAGCCTCAAATCCCAAATTACCAGAAAAGACTAGCCATTTCACTCCTTCTTCAAATAAACGACGAAGATCTCTTTCAATGGCTTTTTTGATAATGGTCAGTCGAGAGTCTTTATTGGAAAAGACTCCCACATCAAAACTCTTATAACCTGCAACAAGTATGGTATTCATTTTTTCCTCATTATTCTAATTTATGATATAATAGAGTGATGTAATTGTACCAATAAGGAGAACTATGGTCAACTATCCACATAAAGTAGCCAAAAAAACCTTGGTCTCTACACAAAGGAAACATCCAGTCGACTTTGCGAATCGTGGGATGACATTTGAAAAAATGATCAATGAAAGCAATCAATACTATCTTTCTCGAGGTCTAGCAGTCATCCATAAAAAACCAACACCGATTCAAATCGTGAAAGTGGATTATCCACGTCGCAGTCGGGCAAAGATTGTTGAAGCCTATTTCAGGCAAGCCTCAACGACGGACTATTCTGGAGTATACAAGGGACGCTATATCGATTTTGAAGCGAAGGAAACACAGCAAAAGCAATCCATGCCGATGAAAAATTTTCATCAACATCAAATCGATCATATGGAGGCAGTTGTCCAGCAAGGCGGTATCTGTTTCGTTCTCTTGCATTTTGCAAAGTTGAGTGAAACCTACTTACTTCCTGCTCCTGCATTAATTCACTATTACAACATCGATCATGGTAGTAAATCCATGCCCCTCTCCTATATTCAGGAGCACGGCTTTCTAGTAGATAAGAATCGTCTTCCAAGCGTTCCTTATCTTGATATTATCGAACAGAAACTTCTAGGCGGTATTTAAATGAATAAACAAACAGTCATTCAATGGTTGAAATATGTTGCCATCGCAGCCATTTCATTTTTCTTACTTTTATTTGTCCTCGGTGGACTGATATTTAGTTACTATGCTATGAAAGCACCAACCTTGTCTGAAAAAGATTTGGTTGCAACAACATCTAGTAAGATCTATGACAACCAAAATAACTTGATCGCGGATTTGGGAGCTGAGAAACGAATCAATGTCACAGCCAATGAAATCCCTACTGATTTGGTCAATGCTATCGTTGCGATTGAAGACCACCGTTTCTTCAATCACCGTGGGGTCGACATCATTCGGATCGGCGGTTCCTTCCTTCACAACTTACGAGGAGGAAGTCAAGGTGGGTCAACCTTGACGCAACAATTGATCAAGTTAACCTATTTCTCCACTTCAGCCTCTGACCGTACCCTCTCTCGTAAGATCCAAGAAGCTTGGTTAGCAACCCAACTAGAAAAGAAAGCAACCAAACAAGAAATCTTGACCTATTACGTCAATAAAGTATTTATGGCGAATGGGAACTACGGAATGCAGACAGCTGCGAAAAGTTATTACGGAAAAGATCTAAAAGATCTTTCGCTCCCTCAATTGGCACTCCTTGCGGGGATGCCCCAAGCACCAAACCAATACGATCCATACTCCCATCCTGAAGCAGCGCAACAGCGCCGAAACTTAGTATTAAAAGAAATGCTCGATATGAAGACCATTTCTAACAAACAATACGAAGCAGCGGTCAATACACCTGTTACAGATGGTCTGCAAAGTCTCAGTTCTTCAAGCAGTTACCCAGCCTATATGGATAATTACCTAAAAGAAGTGATCGAGCAAGTCGAAGAAGAAACGGGCTACAATTTGTTGACAACCGGAATGGATGTCTATACAAACGTGGATACAGAAGCTCAAAAGAAACTATGGGATATCTACAATACAGATGAATATGTCAATTACCCGGATGATGAAATGCAAGTAGCTTCTACCGTTATTGATGTCAATACTGGTAAAGTCATTGCTCAGCTGGGTTCTCGTCACCAATCCAGCAATGTTTCCTTTGGTACAAACCAAGCGGTTGAAACGAACCGTGACTGGGGTTCAACAATGAAACCAATCACAGATTACGCACCAGCTCTTGAACATGAGGAATATACCTCTACAGCAGCTACTACAACAGATGCGCCATACAACTTCCCTCATTCATCAACGCCTGTCTACAACTGGGACCGTTCATACTATGGTAGCATGTCCATTACCTACGCAATTCAACAATCTCGTAACGTGCCTGCGGTGAAGGCCCTGGAAAAAGTTGGTCTTAAACAAGCTAAGAAATTCCTCAATGGATTAGGGATCGATTACCCAGAAATGGTTTACGCCAACGCTATCTCGAGTAACACTAGCGATTCTAGCAACAAATACGGAGCCAGCAGTGAGAAAATGGCAGCTGCCTATGCTGCTTTTGCCAATGGCGGTACCTATTACAAACCATCCTATGTTAGTCGGGTTGTCTTTAGTGATGGCACAACCAAGGAATTTGAGTCCGAAGGAACTCGTGCAATGAAAGCAACAACTGCCTACATGATGACAGATATGATGAAGACAGTTCTCTTGTCTGGTACCGGTACAAATGCTGCCATTTCGGGAATCTACCAAGCTGGTAAGACAGGTACATCAAACTATGCTGATAACGAAATCGGTAAATTGACAAAAAATGCTTATTCAAATATTGTAACACCGGATGAATTGTTTGTAGGCTACACTCCTGAATATGCCATGGCAGTATGGACAGGTTATTCCAATCGCTTTACACCAGTATTGGATAATGGAATACAGGTCGCAACGGATGTCTACCGTCAAATGATGCTCTATCTTGCTAATAATAATAACTCTGGTCATACGGATTGGACGCAACCAAGTGGACTGTATCGAAGTGGTTCTTATCTCTACTTAAACAATGGTAAGAACAACTACAATAACTACTACTATGAGCCAAGTTATTCCACTGATCAGTATTCGTATGAAGAACCATCGTCTAGCTCTTCGAACGAAGAAAATCAATCTAAACCATCTGAGCCTTCTTCGCAAGACTCTAACAATCATAACGAATAATAGAATGGAGAAGTCGGGCTTTTGCCCGGCTTTTTTTAAAACAATGGTTAAAAAACCAGAACGAATAAAATCTGATTTATTTAGTTAGACTTCCCAGCTTTTTTATTTTTGAGTATATAAAAAAAAGAGCCTTTCGGCTCTTATTAGAATGTAGACAAACTATTTTAAAGCAAAATAAGTTAAGTGATTCTGCAAAAAACAAAATTGAGTTCCAATATTTAAATCGATTTAAGAAAATACTGAAACTTTCCGCTGTGAGAAAAGTGCTTGAAACGTTATTGTTTCAGGCACTCGGAATTATTGAGACCTTAGACTCAATAATTAGTCATGGAACTTTAAAGAAGTTCGCTGACGTCCGTACTCACCTAAGGAAAGTTTTTAAGATATTTTGTCTTCAATCTGAAAAGAGCCTTTCGGCTCTTTTCTATATCATTATTTTGCTAAAGCTCCCATTGGATCCCACGGTGCTAGGACAATTGGTTCTGCTTCATAGGCTGCTAATTCGTCTGCTGTTAGGAATTCTTTACGAACCACGATTTGATAGGTATATTCATCCATCCAAGCATCAGAAGCCACAAAGTAACCATCTGTACCGACCTTGTCTCCCCATGAATTTTCAACCTTCCATTTACGAGGCTGACCTGCTTCGTCTAAATCAACCCCTGTCAAGACCATAGCGTGTGTCATGAGACTTTCTGCATAGTCCAAGCGACCCGCCTTGTCTTGTGTCAAATGAATGTCCATGCCTGCTTCAAAATCGTAGACATCTGTTGCCAGGATTCCGGCTTTACGGTTGCTGACTTGGCCTACATCTGAACCAAACCAGACAGTTTCTCCTGCTTTCATTTGAGCAATAGCTAATTCTTTCAATCGATCCATTGGAACATTTAGGTAGCGGACTGGACGGCTACCAACCACATTGCCCAGCATATCTACGGTGTAAGATTTTCCATATGGCTTATCTGTAGTTGGGGCATTGATAATGGAGACGTAATCGTCTAATTGAAGGTCTACATATTTTTTGTAGAAGCTTTGTGGAGTTAAGCCACTTTCGGTATGGAATTGGTTGTCCTTATCACGGTATGAAAAGTCAAATTCACGCGGAGGCAATCCTAAAGACATAGCCAAGAAGTTAAAGATTTCTTGCAACAACGCTTGTTTCTTGCTCGCAACTGCCTCACTATCTGCGCCTGAGTGAATCAAGTCACGCAAGATTTGCGCATCTTGACGCAAGAGTTTATTGAGGTAGGTGTTCAATTCCCGGCTATTACTTGAAGAAATCGATTCCGGATAAACTGATTTTGGAACCACTCCGTATTTCTCAAAGAGGGATACCACCATATCCCATTGACCACCATCTTGTTGTGGGGTTTGTAGGAGAAAAGCCACCTTACGGCTGGTCAATTCTTGATCTGCTGTAGCAATCACTTGCTCCAAAAACCAGTTTGATTTTTCATACTTATCCCAAAAGAAAGTATGTGCTTGAGACAATTCAAAATCCTCCAATTGGAAGCTTGAAATCATCTTGTGACGGAAGGTATTTAAAGCCGCAAACATCCAACAACGTCCAGATGCTTTTTGGTTTGTCACCTTATCCTTGGTCAAATCAAGTGAAAAAACTGGTGTATTTTCTACTGCACTCTTGCGCGTTTCAAGCGATGCATGGATCCCATTGTGGGTAACAGCATTTTCAAGAGCCGCATATTTCACATTTGCTTCATAATTAGCATAGAGCTGGTCTGTAAATTCTTTCGTTAATTCTGACATAGCAATCTCCTTTTTTCATTATTTACTATTATAATCCTTTGAGCAGAATCTTCAAGTAAAAATCACCCTATAGAGAGGGATTCTGTTTAGAATAGATGATTTTATCCCCGCAATATCCTTTGCGTTGAATGGCATGAGGGATGGTTTCTACATACTGCATTCCTGCCTTTTCCATGACTTTCCCTGAAGCAGGATTTAAACTGACATAAGTGGCTTTGATTTCTTTAAATCCGACTTCGTTCAATAAGAAATCCAAAACAGCTTTGACGGCTTCTGTCATGAATCCCTTCCCCCAGAATTTCTTGCCAAGGATATAACCTAGCTCGCATGATTGACTTTCCTGGTCTTGAGAAACCACACTAATATCTCCAATTACCTGATCCGGTGATGTTTTCAAACAGATCGCCCATTTATAAGTATCTGGTTTAATATACTGTTCGATCCATCTTTTGATCGATTCTCTGGTTCTCTCAGTAGATGCATGGGCATCCCAGGTGACATATTTCAGGGTTTCAGGATCCGAAGCCCAATTTTCAAACATCGCTGATGCATCCTCCAAAACGAAAGGCCTCAAGTATAAATGCTCTGTCTCTATGACAAGACTTCCAAGATGCTTCATAGATTGTCTCCCTTCATTTTTTCATGCAACTTGAACTTTGCAAGTTGGTTACTTTAATATAAAAGAAAAGGACGGATGAAACCGCCCTTCTTTTTGATGCTTTTCACAATATTGTATGGTGAGAAGACTACGAAATCGAACTCTACGAATTACCGCTTTCTGTCTAGTATTAATAGAAAAATTCTATTTGTCTCCACCTCATCCATGAGCTTTTCAATGATACATTGACTCAGTAGCTGGCTGATTTGAACGGAGCTCTTTGAGCACCTTTCAAATCTAGACAGCCTTGCGGGGGTGAGACTACGAAATCGAACTCTACGAGTTACCGATTTCTACCTCGTTCTCCTATTTTAAGACTCGGGCTAAAAAGGTCCACTGGACCTTTTTACTCCCAAAAATGATCAAATACTGTGATTGGCAAGTGGCGTTTGTGTTGGCCTTTATACCACCATTTTTCAATAGTGGCTTGAGCTTCTGGGTTCACTTGTTTGCCTTCTAGGTAATCATCGATTTCATTATAGGTGACACCCAGCGCTACTTCATCTGCTATTCCTGGTTTTTCTTCTTCCAAATCTGCTGTTGGGATTTTCTCATAAAGAACAGGATCGGCTCCTAAGGCCTTAAGCAATTGTTTTCCTTGGCGTTTATTCAAACGGAAAAGGGGCAAAATATCTGCACCACCATCTCCAAACTTTGTAAAGAAGCCAGTAATATTTTCTGCAGCATGATCCGTCCCAATCACCGCTCCGCTACGTGCTCCAGCTAGAGCATATTGAGCAATCATACGACTGCGAGCCTTAATATTGCCTTTGTTAAAATCAGAAACCTCTGTTCCAGTCGCCTCTACTGCTCGTACCATTTCGTCAGCAGACTCCTTGATATTCACAACCAGGCTAACATCCGGCTGGATAAAGGCCAAAGCTTTTTGTGCATCTGCTTCATCTGCCTGTACCCCATAAGGAAGACGAACGGCAATAAATTGATAGGAGGCATCTCCTGTTTCTGCGCGCATTTCTTCCATGGCTAATTGAGCTAATCGTCCAGCAAGCGTTGAATCTTGTCCTCCTGAGATCCCTAATACAAATGTTTTCAAGAAGGGATGTTTTTTTAGATATCTTTTTAAGAAATCAACCGAGCGGCGAATCTCTTCCTGAGGATCAATAATTGGCTTGACACCCAATTGTTGGATAATCTCTTCTTGCAAACTCATTTTGCTTCTCCTTCTCCATTGGCCTTGTTACGCATTTCCTCGATCAGATCCATCTTATCCTGCCAAATATCTTTGGCCAAGTCAACTGGGTAATGCTGTGGATTGAGGACGCGCTTGTATTCATCCCATAATTGATCGTAATTTTTACGAGCATATTCTTGAATTTCTGATAATGTTGGCAGTTGATAAACCAATTGACCCTCTTTAAAAATATCCACTAAAAGAGGAATGGCCTCAAAGTTTCGGACTGTTTTATTAATGTAGGTATAAGTTGGATGGAACATTTTAAGTTCTGTCAGTTGTGAAACATCTACTCCATCGTAAGTGATGTAGTCCCCTTCTGACTTACCTTTTTCACGGCTGGTAATCCGCCAGACTTGCTTTTTACCTGGTGTAGAAACTTTCTCTGCATTATTGGAAAGCTTGATGGTATTGATCATCTCTCCTGCTTCGTTTTCAACAGAGACAATTTTGTATACCGCTCCAAGCGCTGGTTGATCGTAAGCTGTAATTAACTTGGTTCCTACACCCCAAACATCAATTTTTGCTTTTTGCATTTTTAAGTTGAGGATAGTATTTTCATCCAAGTCATTAGAAGCGTAGATTTTAGCATTTGTAAACCCAGCCTCATCTAATTGCTGGCGAACCTTTTTAGAAATATAGGCAATATCTCCTGAGTCAATCCGGACGCCTAGGAAATTGATCTTATCTCCCATTTCACGCGCTACCTGAATAGCTGCTGGTACCCCAATACGAAGCGTATCATAGGTATCGACGAGGAAGACACAATCTTTATGGGTTTCCGCATAAGCTTTAAAGGCTTGATAGTCATTCCCATATACTTGTACAAGAGAATGGGCATGGGTTCCTAAAACTGGGATTCCAAAGAGTTTTCCTGCACGAACATTACTAGTTCCATTGGCCCCTCCGATGACTGCTGCACGAGTTCCCCAAATGGCAGCATCCATTTCTTGCGCACGACGTGTTCCAAATTCCATCAAAGGCTCATCTTCAATGACCGAACGAATACGAGCAGCTTTTGTGGCAATCAAGGTTTGAAAGTTGACGATATTCAAAAGGGCTGTTTCCACCAATTGACACTGAGCCAAAGGACCTTCTACCTGAACAATTGGTTCATTCGCAAAGACTAAGTCTCCTTCTTGAGCCGATCGTACCGTCAATTCCAACTTGAGATTAAGGAGATATTCCAAGAAGGCCCCATGATAACCAAGTGACTCTAAATAGGCAATATCGCTCTCAGAAAAACTCAAGTTTTCCAAGTATTTCACAATTCTCTCTAAGCCAGCAAATACAGCGTAACCGTTTTTAAAAGGCTGTTTACGAAAATAGACTTCAAATACAGCATGTTTATTGTGGATACCTTGATCAAAATAGACTTGCATCATGTTGATTTGGTATAAATCAGTATGCAAAGTTAAACTGTCATCTGGATACATATGTATACCTCTTTTTTATTGATTTGTTCTATGAATTCCTACCATAAAATTAGTACCATTATAGCACATTTCAGCTCTATTGAATACTGAAAGGAAAGCATGAAAAAAATCTGAGACAGGAAGCTCAGATTTTTTGGATTAAAAGTTTTCTGTGATATATTTATAAACTTCTTGGCCAGCAATCGCACCGTCTCCGACGGCTGTCGTCACTTGACGCAAATCTTTTTGACGAACATCGCCAACCGCAAAAATACCTGGGACTGTGGTTCTCATATGATCATCCGTGACCACCCAGCCATTTTCATCTAAAATACCAAGTTCTGTCGCAAAATCACTGACAGGATCTAAACCGACATAGATAAAGACACCACCGAAGGCTTGCTCTCTAACCTCTCCTGTCTTCACATCTTTTAAAAGGACAGACGTTACTTTTTGTTCACCCTTAATTTCTTCAACAACCGTATTCCAAGCAAAGTGAATTTTATCATTGGCAAAGGCACGATCTTGAAGAACTTTTTGGGCACGCAACTGATCACGACGATGGGCAATGGTCACTGTTTTTGCAAACTGAGTCAAAAAGACAGCTTCTTCTACCGCAGAATCACCTCCACCAACGACCAAGAGATCCTCGTCTCTAAAGAAAGCTCCATCACAAACAGCACAGTAGGAAACCCCTCTACTATTTAGCTCCTCTTCACCAGGGACATTCAATGAACGATGGTTAGACCCTGTTGCAATCACCACGGTTTTAGCTTCAAATTCCCCATCATCTGTGACAATCTTTTTGGTTGCTCCGAGGTCTTCGATACGCTCTACCTGACCAAACAAATGTTCCACGCCAAGATTTTCTAAAGGCTCAAACATTTTTTCAGCCAAGTCTGGGCCACTAATATTCGCATAGCCAGGATAGTTTTCAATGTCAGACGTATTGTTCATTTGACCGCCTGGAATTCCTCTCTCAATCAATGCGACTTTTAAATTGCTTCGTGCTGCATAAAGGGCAGCAGTCATCCCTGCAGGGCCTGCTCCAATAATCACTGTATCAAACATACTAAACCTCTTTCTGTTTTGTTGTAACCATTATAATTCTAACACGGTCTTTTTGCAATTATCGTGCTTGAAAGATAAACAAAATCCCTATGACCGCAAAGGTTAAAATAGGAATCGTCATGATATCAATTAAAAGGATATCATACAAATGGGCTTGTCGTTGCTTGGCTGTTTTATCTTTCTTCTTAAGGGCACGGTAGCCAATCCAAATACAAGAAGCGATCCCAACTAAAATCGTTGTCGTCACTAAACTTTGTAAATATAAGGACAATAATTTATTTAACATCACGACTCCAAATATTTTTACATTTTCAGAAAACAAACCCAGCTAGCATCGCCAGCTGAGTCTTACCTCTCCTCTATTATATCAAACATAGGTCCGTTTGTAACTAGCAAAGAATTCTTTTGTCCGTTCTTCTTTTGGATGTTGCATGATTTCCTCTGGTGTTCCAGATTCAATAATCCGTCCTTTATCCAAAAATAGGACCTTATCTGCTACTTGCGCTACAAAAGACATATCATGGCTGACCAGTACCATGGTTTGTCCTGATTTTGCTGCATTGGCAATGGATTTTTCAACTTCTCCAACCAATTCTGGATCCAAGGCCGAAGTCGGTTCATCCAGCAAAAGAACCTCTGGTTTCATGGCCAAGGCACGGGCCAAAGCCACCCGTTGTTTTTGTCCACCTGAGAGGTGACGAGGATAGTGATTTTCACGATCCGATAAGCCGACTTTTGCCAGTTCTTCTCGAGCAATTTTCGTTGCTTCTTGGTCGGATAAGCCCTTCACAACAATGAGCCCTTCTTTCACATTTTCAAGAGCTGTTTTTCTACCAAACAAATTAAACTGTTGGAACACCATGGCCAATTTTCTTCTTAAGGTCAAGATTTGATCTTGGGTAATGTGCTCAAAATCAACCTCGAAATCATCAATCTTAATTCTACCACTGTCTGGAGCTTCCAAATAGTTTAAACTGCGTAAGAAGGTTGATTTACCAGCTCCCGAAGACCCGATTAAGGCCACGACTTCCCCTTTTTGAATTTCCAAACTTAGATTATTTAAAACCTTTTGACCTGAAAATGTCTTTGATAATTCTGAAATATAAATCATTAGATCCGGACCTCCTGATCTGGTAAATCAATTGCTACGGGAGTCTCAATATCCAGTCGACGTTCAATGTGACGGCCTAGTATTTCAATGAGAATGTTCACAATCCAGTAAACAATCGATACCGTGATAAAGCGTTCAAAGTACTTCAAATCGCTCCCCCCAATAATCCGTGCTTGGGCAAAAATTTCAACTACACTGGCACTAAAGGCTAGCGAGGTCCCCTTGGTCAAGCCAATGAGAGAGTTGATTAAAGTAGGAGTTGCAACGACTGCTGCATTGGGAATAATAATCCGGCGATAAACTTGACGGTTGGTCATTCCAAGACTACGCGCTGCCTCAATTTCACCAGGATCCACTGATAAAATGGCTGCCCGGATGGTCTCACTCGCATAAGCCGCCTCATTAAAGGCAAGAGCCACAATTGCAAATAACTCAGCTGGAATGGCATTAATATTAAAAGCTGTTCCATAAGACTGATTGATCGCTTTTAAAATAAGAGGAATCCCATAATAGGTCAACATCAACTGAACCAACAAAGGAGTCCCCCGCAAAAAACTGACAAAAACAGCTTGAATCGGGTAAAGAATTCGTACACGATTAATTTTGACCAGAGCAAAAATCATGGCAAAAATAATCCCAAAAAATGCGCCTCCTAGGGCTAATAAAATCGTCACAGGCAATTTCCCAATGACTGCCGGAAATGCATCCAATACGGCTCTCAAACTAAACAGCTTGCTATCTGGAACGTGTTTTAAAAAGTCAGCATACCAGTTGGCAGCTAAAAGATTAGTTGTAAACATTTTTGTTACTTCCTTTCTCAAACATAAACATTCTATCACATTCACTATCGGAATTCCAAAAATTGCTACAGAAATAGAAAAATGATAGACTACTCAAATTTAGTCTATCATAATTTTAGACAAGTTCCTAATAGATTTTCTTTATGGAGTTCATAAAGAAAATCTATGTTTTCTTCTGAACATGTGAAAGAAGGGGTTAGAAAGTTTGACGTTTGTCCTTTCGTTCCGCCCGACCACGCGCACGGTTTTCAGCTCGCTTAGCTTTTCTCCTCTTTTCATCAACTGCCCATTTGATTTTTTTCTTGTAGCCTGGTTTGATTTTTTTCTTTTTCTTCTTCACCAGACCAATCATTTCGATATCGAGTTTCTCTTGCTTTTTCTCACGATTGGCCCGTCTATCCCGATCATAAGTATCTTCAATAACCCCATTTTTCAAGACTTTAGGTACGAAACGAATTCCCATTTTTTCTAGTTCACGGATATCTGAATCATCACTCGGTTGATAAAGAGTAATAGCGACACCTGGTAGACCATTGCGCCCTGTCCGACCGACACGGTGGACAAAGAAAGAAAGATCTTGTGGAATAGCATCGTTGATGACATGACTCACCCCTTCGATATCAATTCCACGAGCCGCTAAATCTGTGGCCACAATATACTCAAAATCAAGATTTTTAACCTGATTCATGATCCGTTTCCGTTCACGTGGTGGGATATCTCCGTGAATCTTTGCCACTTTCAATCCCTGAGCCACCAAATAGGCATGGAGATCATCTGCTCTCGTTTTGGTATTAACGAAAATCATGGCCAAATAAGGTTGCAAGGTCTTGGTCAATTGGTAAATTTGCTCATTTTTATCCCGACCCTTGGTGGAAACCAGCCAATTATCGATGGTATCTGAAATCACCGTCTTAGTCTTAATTTGCTCCATGACTGGGTTTGAGAGATATTTTTTCAAGAAAGGCTGCAATTTTTGCGGAATGGTGGCTGAAAAAACTAAAAATTGCAGTTGTTGCGGAAGACTTGAAGCAATCTTATCCACAGTAGACAAGAATCCCATGTCCAGTGTCATATCTGCCTCATCCACCACAAAAGTATGGGCCTTATGAATAGCCAGATCACCCGATGCAACCAGATCATAAATCCGGCCTGGAGTTCCAATCACGATATGTGGTTGTTTGACCTGCAGTTTTTCAATCTGACGGCTTTTATCCGTTCCTCCAACATAATTTACAATCCGAATCTCTTTTTCAGAATGACTAGCGATTTGACGAGCAGCTTGGTAAATTTGCGTCGCCAACTCCCGACTAGGAGCCGTGATGACCGCTTCTACTTGTTGGCTGTCTTCATTTAAGGTTTGAAAAATCGGCAAGAGGAAAGTATGGGTTTTCCCAGAACCTGTCTTTGACTCTCCTACCAAATCATTTCCAGCTAGGACAATCGGAATTAGTTTTTCCTGTACTTCGGTTGCTTCTCTAAAATTGATTTCTTTCAGTGCCTCTTGAATATAGGGCTTAAAATTAAACTCTGTAAATTTCATTTTCTCAGTTCCTTTCATGATCTCTATTATTATATCAGAAAAGCTGTCTTCTTGCCTCTCTTATGGGTCATTTTTCCTAACCAGCGAAGTCTCTCTGAGTCAGCAAAAAAACGATGGGCAAGCCCACCGTCGTTTTATAGGTAGAGAAGGACTAGAGTCACGACACTTGTCACCAAGGCAATGCTCCACATAAAGGCATCCACTTTCCATTCTGACCAGTTTTGCCCATTGCCAGAAAGGCCACCCAGTTCTAAATGATGGTGGAAAGGAGTCATTCGGAAAATCCGACGTCCTTCCCCGTAACGTTTCTTGGTCCATTTGAAATAGGTCACTTGTAGCATCACTGAACCTGTTTCAATGACATAGACCAGACCAATCAAGAGCAGCGTCCACTCGACATGCAAAGCCATTGACAAGGCTGCAAGCATCCCTCCAAGAGCTAGACTACCGACATCGCCCATAAAGATTTTAGCCGGCTTGTGGTTGAAGACAAAGAATCCAAGCAAGGCCCCAATCATACTCAAAGTCACAAAGAGAATGTCCCATTTTCCTTGCATATAGGCAATAAAGGAATAGGCACTCAGGCTAATAGCAACGGAGATGCTGGCTAATCCATCAATCCCATCTGTCAAATTGACCGCGTTTGAAAATCCAACCAACCAAAACAAAGCAAAGAGAATGTAGAAATGACCCAAGTAAAGATCGTAACCAAAGACATTCAAAAGGCTTCCTGCACCGTGGCGTTCAGAAAAAATATAGAAGATGATTCCACCAACAAGTTGAAGGGCTAATTTTTGTTTTGGGTTGAGACCTTCATTAATCTTACGAAAGACTTTTAAAAAGTCATCCAAAAATCCAACAATTCCATATAGAATCAAGATAAATAGAATAAGTTGAACAGGGCGCGTGAAATTTCCAGTCAATACGGTAACGACAAAACTAACTAGAACGGCTGTAATGAGAAATACAACTCCACCCATTGTCGGAGTGCCAGCTTTCGCTTTGTGTTGTTTCACATCTTCGTGCATTTGTTGCCCGGAAATATGAGCACGATGGTAAAATCGAATAAAGGCTGGAATAGCAGCCACTGTTAATAGAAACGATACAAGGATCGTAGCAATATACATCTTAGTCTCCTAATGTTAACGTAATCTTTTTAGTTTTATTGAGTGAGGTGTTCATTTTGACACTTTGTTTGGTTACTTTCTTTCCACTACCTTTATAGGTAATCTCAATTCCAGTCCATTCTCCAAAGATGTCCGCATTTTTCTTTGTCCAACCATACATATCTGGAACCGCATCAAAGTCTTCTGTCAATAACAATACTTGCTGATTGGCTTTGACTTTAGAGCCTATATCCACAGACATTTTGCGGATATTTTTCCCGGTTCCTAGGACAATTGGTTGCACCAAATTGCGACGCAATTCCTCTGAATAAGCACCTGGGCTCAAATTTTGTTTCAGATTCAACTCCTTAGAGAGAGTTTCTACTGAAGGGATTTTGTAGGTCGTTTCTTTGGTCACACCATCCAACGTTGGTGCCTCTGATGTCAAATGCAATTCGTCTTTTAAAGCAACTGCATCTTCCAAAATAGGATTGACCAGCTCTTCCCAGCTGGTCGCTGAGAATTTCACTTCTGGTTGTTGGACCGTCACATACATGATGAATTCAGGATCTTCTGCAGGTGTCATGGCTACAACCGAGTTGATATAATCATTTTCTCCTTGTAAGTATCCTTGATCTGTCGCAATTTGGGCAGTCCCTGATTTCACTGCAACGTTTTGACCGGGTACCTGAATGATAGGTCCATCACTGTACAAAGTCCCATACTCTGGATCTGTTCCAACAGTGATCATATAGTTCCGTGTCTGTTGCGCAGCTGATCCTGAAACTGGTTTTCCAACAACTTCTTTTTTTGATTTGCGGGCTGTGTCTGATTTTTTATCGTAGATAGCACTAATAAACTTCGGCTCCAACATTTCCCCATCATTTGCAATGGCAGAAAATGCACGTAACATCTGCGTTTGGGTCACCGAAATCCCTTGACCGAAAGAAGACATGGCTTGAGTGACATAGTTATCACTTGGTAGACCTCCAAAACTTTCGTCTCCCATTCCAAAACGTGTAGAAAGTCCGAACTTAAAGAGTGTGAGGTAATTCATCCAGACATTATTGCCCATCTTCTGTTCAAGCTTGGTCATCCCAATGTTACTTGAATAGGCAAAAGCTTGGGCAATATTCATATAGCGACCTTCTGACAAGCCCATATTGACATCCCAGTCACGGATGGTCGCATCTTTTACTTGTAGTTCGTTATTGTAGTATCCCTCATTATAAGCTGGGAAGGTTCCATGATCAATCGCCGAAGCTAATAACATGACCTTCATCGTTGAACCCGGTTCATATTGATCTTGATAAAGGATGGTATTCCAGGTTTTCAAGTTTTTCAGATCCAGCCCTTGTTTGGTATCCGCATTATAGGAAGGACGTTGCGTTGTCGCAAGGATTTCTCCTGTTTTTGCACTCACAAGAGTCGCACTAACATACTTTCCTTTTACTTTTTCTTGGAAAACATCCATACGTGTCTCAAGGTAGGTCTGCAATTCTGCTGAGATGGTCGTATAAACATCTTTTCCATCTTCTGTTTTGACAGAAACCTTATCTGAACCAGGAACGATATTCCCGTTTCGGTCTTTGTCATAGGTGATGACTCCATTTTGACCAGCGAGAATACGATCGAGGGATTTCTCCATTCCTGATTGCCCCTTCAAGGTTTTATTCCCCTCTTTATCTTCTTGAAGAGAGGCCTGCCCTATAAATTGAGAGGCAAAAACTCCATTTTTATAGCTTCGATTTGGACTAGTTGTAAAGGCAACCCCTTCAATCTTCGCCGCTTCCATGGCCTCACGGATAGCCGTCATATTACTATAAGTAATGCCGTTTCCGTTCGATCCAAAAGAAACCTGTTTCAATTTCTTTTGCGACAACTGTTGAATGACGTAATCTTCATCCATCCCTAAGTACTGCTTAAAGATTTCTGCTACTTTTTTAAATTGGCTCTCTTCTACATAGAGGATTTTTCCGGTTGCTGATTTGTACTTTTTATCAATAACAGCATAAACGTTATAGGTCGTCGCATCTTCAGCAATTACTGCTCCATTTCGGTCATAGATCGTTCCACGTTTTGCAGGAACAATAACCGTCTCCTCATGGACTTTTTTTGCTTGATCCGATAAGGTCACACCGAATTTTTTGTCAGTCCCAATAATCATTGCAAAATTAATCAGAAAGAGAAAAAAGAGGAAAATCGCCAGTACACTGAGATTTTTCCCAACTTGTTTTCGATTCTGATCCGGCAAGCGACGTTTCTTTATCGAATACCTGATTAAAAATTTTTTAAATTTATTCATCACTACTTGCACTCACTGTTTTTCGATTTTCTTTTTGCAGCTTCATTCCTTGGGAGCTAGCCAACTGTGATAAGCGGTCATAACGTGTTAATTCATTGACCTCTTGACGAACATCTGCCAATTCCGTCTTTTTGGCTTCTAGTTCCGTATTCAAATCAGTCAACTCACTCTGTACTTGTAAAATTCGTGTCTGCATAAAGACGATACTAATGGCTAAAATCACAGCTGTTAGGACAATCGACCCATAAAAAGCCTTTTCTACTCTAGAGAAACGGCGAAAGCGATCTTGCAGTACCTGTGTTCTTGTTTTCTCATCTCTTGCTGCCATATCAATTCCTCTTACTTGTGTATTTTTCGAGCAACCCGTAGTTTTGCTGAATGGGATCGATTATTATCCTCAAGCTCTTCATCACTTGGCAAAATAGGTTTCCGGTTGACTAACTCCATCTTTGGTTTCAAATCATCTGGAATAAAGGGAAGCCCCTTTGGAACCTCAACTGTCGAAGCTTCTTTAAACAATTGTTTGGTCAATCGATCCTCTAACGAATGAAAGGTAATCACAGAAATACGACCATCGAGGGCCAACAAATCCATGGCTTGCTGAATTGATTCATCTGCAGCTCCCAGTTCATCATTGACTTCGATACGAATGGCTTGGAAAATCTGTTTAGCAGGATGGCCCTTTTTCTTAAGCTCCTTAGCTGGTTTAGCAGATTTAATAATCTCTGCTAATTCAGTCGTCGTTTCAATCGGTTTAATTGCTCGTGCTTGCTCAATTTTCCGCGCAATTTGCTTGGAAAATTTGTCCTCTCCATATTTGAAAAAAATACGGACTAGATCATGGTAATCGTAGCTATTTACGACCTCATAGGCTGTCAAGGAAGCTTCTTGATTCATCCGCATGTCCAGTGGCGCATCTTTCTTGTAAGAAAATCCGCGTTCCCGTTCATCTAACTGAGGACTAGACACACCTAGGTCATAACAGATTCCATCAATTTCAGTCACACCCAATTCGTTTAGACGTTCCTTCAAATGACGAAAGTTATCCTTAATGAAGGTCACCATGCCTTTCTCGATGAAAGGTGCCAAACGAATCTTAGCATTCTCAATCGCATGCTGATCTTGGTCAAAGGCATAAAGATGGCCCGATTCATTTAATTTTGTTAACAAATATTCGCTGTGGCCTGCCCCACCCAATGTGGCGTCTACATAGATCCCATCTGGCTTAACATCCAGCATATCGATCGTTTCATGAAGCAAAACCGTTACATGATGAAATTCTTTACTCATATCTTTACTATTTTACCACAAATGGAACCAAGATGCACTCCTGAAAGAAAATTCACTAACTAATCCTATCGGACCTTTTCGGATCCTTCAAAATACCTAGAAAGGCTTGATTTTATTTGTTTCCTCTAGGATTTATGATACAATATTCTTATGAAAATAAGAAAACAGATTCTCATCCCACTTTTATTGGTCGATGCTATCGCTCTCTACTTTTTTCTAACCACTATTGAAGCTTGGATTTTTTGGCTTGCTGCCCTGATCCTAGTTGGCTCACTTTGGTGGCTCAAAAAAACCATTCAAAAACAAAAAACAGAGATGGAAGAAAAATAATTTCTTCCATCTCTGTTTTTTTCTAATCCCCCAAGAAATTTCTTATAAAAAGGAAACTAGCTCTGAAATAA
>NZ_JAPVZA010000020.1:0-45619 GCF_041432115.1 Streptococcus sp. 27098_8_12 | reverse complement strand
TCAAAAAGCCCGAATACAGCACCTGCAAGAGCGTTTCCGTCTGCGTTAGCTTTGTGCAATTGAATGTTGTAAAGCTTCAATTCAGGTTTGTCAACAGTCGGAGGAGTTGGTGGAATGGAAGTTGTTACCAATTTGTTAGTGAATGACTTCTTATCACCATATGCCACAGAAGCTTTGAGTGTATTACTTGCATCATCTTTTGTGACAGTTACGGTCGCATCAATACTTCCTTCATCGTAGGTCATTCCTTTTGTTTTGCTTTCAGGAATGACTTCTTTGATCGTGTAGTGGAAAGTTTTTCCTGCGTCCTCTGATGAATATGAAATGTCATCAAAGGTTACCGTACCATCTGCAGCATTTTGTTTTGTTTGAAGAACTTTTCCGGTTTCATCCAACAATTGGAAATTGAATTCGCCATTCTTCAATTCAGCACCTTCTAAAATCTTGCTGGCTGAAATTTTAGCTTTTGCTGGTTGAGGAGCCGTATAAGTATTTGAGAAGGTTTTATTTTCTGGATACACTACATCTGCTTTTAGGTTGTCGCCATCTTTTTTCACCTTAACAATTACTTGTTTATCAGTCTTGTCATAGGTAATACCTGGGGTATTTCCAGTTGCTTCTTTAACAGTGTAGGTGTGTTCACCTTCTTCGGTGTACTCAATTGGTGCAAATGTTACTTTTCCGTTTTTGTTTGTAACAGTTTGAAGCTTGTTAGCACCCTCGTACAATTCAAAGCTAAATTCTCCATCTGTTAGATCACGTCCTGTCAGAGTTTTATCTAGTTCGATGGTAGCTTGAGTTGCTTTAGGTTTTGCTTTTGGATTGACGATTGTCTTCGTCACTGCATTATCAGTTTCGCTAAAGTCTTCAGCATTAACTGGGGTATCAGCGGTAGTAATGGTATAACCTTCAGGTGCTTGTAACTCAGTTAAGATGTATTTATCTTTTAAAAGACCATTGACTGTGATATTCCCATCTTTATCGGTCACATATTCACCGATTAATTGGTTGTTGGCTTGACGTACCACTTTGAATTTAGCTCCAGCAAGTGGTTGATTTGCGTCGCCCACTTTATGGATATGAATGGTAAAGACATAACCTTTTCCGGAACCACCAGGAAGTTGGATCTTTGATGTGTTCGGTATTGCATTAACAATTACATCCTTCCCTTTGAGGGTGGCTTGGTTTACTAAGTTTTCACCATCTTGAGGTTTGTAATTCAAATGAATATCATATAAGATACGGTATTGATCAGCTTCAGTAATATCCCCAAGATTCACTACGAAAGATCGACCATCTTCACTAACGGTAATGGTATGTTGATCCGTCACATCTACTGCATCAGGTAACTGCCACCCACCATCTTTATAGACATATGTACCTTTTAAGACACGGATACTACCTTTGACGTATTCTGCATTGGTGAATTGCATATGATCTTCTACTGTGACTTCTTTAATATTTTTCTTCGTTTGATTGACAGAAATCACATAACTGATAGTTGAAGGATCATCCTTATGAACCTCACTGGTTTTTAGAAAGAGCTCAGGGCCAGATTTTCCAACACCTTGATACGGGATATTTCCTACAACGATTGTTCTATTATTAACCGTTACTTGTATTGGAATTTCCCCTGCTTCAGGGTGCTTCGTATAATCTACTTTAGCATAAAAGAAGAAATCACCTTTTGTACCAGTATGTTTTTGAGCATAATCCGTATAAGTTAATGAAATTTTCTTCTGATCTTTGTCTACAATTCCATGAGCGATTACTTCATCACCATCTTTGATATCAAAACTTTGATTAGCAATAATCAAGGGATCTGATAGGTAAAGTTCCGTTGTGTCTCCTGCCTTGACATCCTTTCCTGTCAAATCAAAATCCGCAGTGATTTTAAACTGATCCCATTGACCAATAGGACTATCAATACTACCACCTTGTTCTCTAGATACTTGAATATTCTTAATCGTATCCACGAATTTACCGCTAACGGTTATTTCAGGTGTCTCGGCTGACGTTTTGGTCAGGCTGAGAGTGAAGAGAACCGTTAATAAAGCAAGGACAAATGAGAAAATTTTGATATTCCTTTTCTTTTTCATTTTATCTTCCCTTTTCATAAAAAAATAGTGTCTAATCATCAATGACTGATTACTCTTAAAGATCTGGATGTTTAAATCCAATCTGTTGGTAATAAGAATTGAATGCTGAGACACGACCTCCATAAAATAATTTTATAGGGTAAAATATTTTACTTTTAAAATTATTCCCTACACAGGGAATTATAGCAAAAATAACCCTTATCTTCAAGCTTAAAATAGCATTTTTTAGCACAAATTATATGTCATATCAGTCATGATAGCGTTCTATTTTCAGAAAAAACATGAAAACAAAATGTAACTTTCAGATTGAAGAGAATTCTTTTTAAAAATACGAATAGTAGTAGAGGGGAGACGCTAGGGAAAAGTGATGGTATAATAGAAAAGATAGAAACTATTTAGAATGAAAGAGGAATCATGATGACAAAAATTCGTGGATTTGAACTTGTATCAAGCTATACCAATCAGGACTTGTTGCCAAAACGGGAGACAGCACACGCAGCTGGCTACGACTTAAAGGTGGCAGAGCGCACGGTCATTGCACCAGGAGAAATCGTCCTCGTCCCAACTGGGGTCAAGGCCTATATGCAACCGACTGAGGTGCTCTATCTCTATGACCGTTCCTCTAACCCTCGCAAAAAAGGCCTGGTCTTGATCAACTCTGTTGGGGTTATCGATGGAGACTACTACGGCAATCCAGGAAATGAAGGCCATATCTTTGCTCAGATGAAAAACATTACGGACCAAGAAGTCATCCTTGAAGTTGGGGAACGTGTAGTTCAGGCTGTCTTTGCGCCGTTCTTAATTGCAGATGGGGATGAAGCGGATGGCGTGCGGACCGGTGGATTTGGAAGTACGGGAAAATAGAGGAATAAAATGGCAGACTATTTATTAGTTGTAGACATGCAGTCAGATTACGTTGCTGTAGGAAAAGCATATCATGAAAAACTGACTGCAGCTGTAAATGACAAAATTGCTACCTATCCTAGCGACCGAGTTATCTATATTCTCAATCGTTTTTTCTGGGAGAGAAAAGATAGGAAGAAGAAATTTGCGACCGACTTGCTGGTTGTATCTTCTCGTATTTTTGAAAAGCGTCGGGCTTCTTGCTTTACTAATCCAGATTTAAAAGATTTTTTAGAGGGAAACGGTGCTAAAAGCATAGAGTTTATAGGGGTAGATGGCAATGGCTGTGTCAAGGCTTCCGTTTTGGCAGCTGTCAAGGAGAATTATCAGGTTTCTGTCGATTTGTCTGCTGTCGGAGTTGCCAACCAGAAGAAATTCTCTAAAACACTGAAGCAGTGGCAAGATTGCGGAATCAAGATTGGATAGTTTTATGGGGATCTTAATATGAAGATTATCTTTGTTCGTCATGGGGAGCCAGATTATAGTATGCTTGATAAACTTGAAAATCCGCAACTCTATAGTGGTTTTGGTCGTGATTTAGCACCATTGACAGGAAAAGGTCGCAGTCTGGCAAAAGAAGTTGCTAAAACTGCAAGTTTTGGAAAGGCAGAGATTATTATTTCATCGTCTGTGACGAGGGCTTTAGAAACAGCACATTATATAGCAGTTGAAACAGGATTGGACTTGTTTGTGGAGCCGTTTTTTCATGAGTGGCGTCCAGACTTAGATGGCACTAACTCTGATTTAACTAGTGTATTGGTAGCTCATGAATATTATCTAAAACATCAAGGAGCTTTATCTGAAGATTCTCTTTATCGCTATGAAACTGATCTAGAGATGCGTCATCGTTTTTTAACAGCTTTGGAAAAATATAAAAATTATAAAACTATTATCATTGTAACTCACGGAATGCTCATGCGCCAGTTTGTGCCAAATGAGAAGATTGATTTTTGCCAAGTGATTGAGTGTGAGATAGAGATATAGAAAGAAGTACAATGAAATGAGCTATAAAGATTTTCAAGCTTTTACCGCCGAGAATTGTCGAGGGTATAAGAAGATTTTTGAGATTAGTATTGGAGGATTTCTTTACCTAGCATTTATCCCTGAGGCCCATCATCAAATTCTTTGCATTTCTTCAGACTACATGTCCATCATTGACAGTGAAAATGGTCAAGTTACTCCAATAGATGGTGATTACGATGAAATAGAGTTAGTAGCCATGTGTGAGGGCTCTGATTCTCCTATCCTTATCGCTGGGCAATATGGTGGAAGTCTCCCTCTGAACAATGGTGAAAACATTCGAGTGACAATGGATAAAAACCAATCTGAAGAATATCCGATTTTAACCATTTATTGGGAAGAGAATAAAGAAACTAGAACTCAAATTTATAAAGGTTATTTACCCTATATTTTTGGATTTAGTCCTGATGGGGAGTATTATGTCCATGCGGATGATGGTGGATTGATTGTTCTGAAAAGAAATAGTTACTGATGTGAAAAATTAATAAGAGATTTTAAAATGAGAGGATTAGAATCATAGCTAAGAAAAAAACGACTTTTATTTGTCAAAATTGTGCCTACAATTCACCCAAGTATCTAGGGCGCTGTCCCAACTGTGGATCTTGGTCTTCTTTTGTCGAGGAGGTCGAGGTCGCAGAGGTCAAGAATGCACGGGTATCCTTGACGGGTGAAAAGACCAAACCCATGAAATTGGCGGACGTGACCTCTATCAATGTCCATCGGACCAAAACTGAGATGGAGGAATTTAACCGCGTCCTTGGTGGTGGTGTGGTGCCGGGAAGTCTTGTCCTTATCGGTGGAGATCCAGGAATTGGGAAATCGACCCTGCTTCTTCAAGTATCGACCCAACTATCTCAAGTGGGAACAGTTCTCTATGTTAGTGGAGAGGAGTCAGCCCAGCAGATTAAGTTACGAGCTGAGCGCTTGGGGGATATCGACAGTGAGTTTTATCTTTATGCTGAGACCAATATGCAGAGCGTGCGAGCAGAAGTAGAGCGCATCCAGCCTGACTTCCTCATCATTGACTCCATTCAGACGATTATGTCTCCTGAAATTTCAGGGGTTCAGGGGTCTGTGTCTCAGGTACGCGAGGTAACAGCTGAGCTTATGCAGCTAGCTAAGACCAATAACATCGCCATCTTTATCGTAGGGCATGTGACCAAGGAAGGAACCTTGGCGGGTCCTCGGATGCTGGAACACATGGTGGATACGGTGCTCTACTTTGAGGGAGAACGCCATCATACCTTCCGGATTCTGAGAGCGGTCAAAAACCGTTTTGGCTCGACCAATGAGATCGGTATCTTCGAAATGCAATCAGGTGGCTTGGTCGAGGTTCTCAATCCTAGTCAGGTCTTTCTGGAAGAGCGCCTGGATGGCGCGACTGGCTCGTCCATCGTGGTCACCATGGAAGGGACGCGTCCAATTCTAGCTGAAGTGCAGGCCTTGGTGACGCCAACTATGTTTGGAAATGCCAAGCGGACGACAACGGGGCTTGATTTTAATCGAGCTAGTCTCATCATGGCAGTGCTAGAAAAACGAGCGGGTTTGCTCCTTCAAAATCAGGATGCCTACCTCAAGTCTGCAGGTGGTGTCAAGTTGGATGAGCCAGCTATCGACCTAGCCGTAGCCGTAGCCATTGCTTCCAGCTACAAGGACAAGCCAACCAACCCGCAAGAGTGTTTCGTTGGAGAGTTGGGCTTGACCGGAGAAGTCCGCAGAGTCAATCGGATCGAACAACGGATCAATGAAGCTGCTAAGCTCGGTTTCACCAAGATTTATGTGCCTAAAAATTCTCTGACGGGGATCACGACACCATCAGGTATCCAAGTGGTCGGTGTGAGTACACTAGCTGAAGTCTTGAAGAAAGTATTTTAATAGAAGAAAAGAGGCTGGGACAAAAGTCCTAGCCTCTCAATTGTTTTTGGATTATCGAGCAAGACGCAGTGGTTGAGTGGGCTCTACTACGCTGATTTCATCAGCTTTTACAGCCCTGCTCAACTGTGCGGAGGTGGGACGACGAAATCGAATTCTAACGAATTACCGATTTCTGTCCCACTCTCTTTTTTCAGATGTGACAGATGACGGGAGATCCTTTCTGACAGAAATAGTGAGATGTGGTAAAATAATAGATGATTTGAATTTCAAAGGAATAAAGGAGAGACCATGTCTTATTTTGATAATTTTTTAACAGCTAACCAAGCTTATGTGGCGCTACATGGAGACCTCCGTCTTCCGATTAAGCCCAAAACACAAGTCGCCATTGTGACCTGTATGGATTCCCGTCTTCACGTGGCGCCTGCACTAGGTCTGGCTCTTGGAGATGCCCATATTTTGCGGAATGCTGGAGGGCGCGTGACCGATGATATGATTCGCTCCTTGGTCATTTCGCAGCAGCAAATGGGAACCCGTGAAATTGTGGTCTTGCACCATACAGACTGTGGCGCACAGACCTTTGAAAACGAAGGTTTCCGTCAGCATCTCAAGAAAGAACTGGGTGTGGATGTAGGAGATCGCGACTTCCTTCCCTTTCAAGATATTGAGGAGAGTGTCCGTGAAGATATGGAGCTTTTAAAGGCTTCTCCTTTGATTCCAGAGGATGTCGTTATTTCGGGAGCGGTGTATGATGTGGACACCGGATTGATCTCAGAAGTGAAATAATTATATAGAAGAGTATAGGAAGAAAGAACGATCTTTGTTTTCCTGTATTCTTTTTTTGGTGTAAAAAAAGTGAACCGGATAGGAAAAAATGTGACAATTTAGCACAAATTATTAAAAAATATGTGGTATAATATGACATTTTAACAAGAATGTTACATTTTTATTTCGACAGATTGACTCTGGATGTCAAGAGTGTTACAATTTTATTTGTATCATGGAATCATGAAATATGAAAAAGGAGATCCTATAAATGAAGGATATTTTCAATAGACGCCAACGCTTTTCTTTACGAAAATATAGCATTGGGGTTTGTTCTGTTCTCTTAGGAACAGCGCTCTTTGCTGCAGGAGCTCAATCTGCGTCAGCGGATGAAGCAACAGCACCTTCTGAATCTGCAGGAACAGCAACTTCAGAAGCAGTACAACCTGCTCCAACAGAGTCAAGTCAAACAGAAGCACCAGCTGCTTCCACAGTCTATGGTCAGGGAGCACCTGCACTAAAAGTAGACCTTTCTAATTCTGTTTCAACTTCGGAAGCACCAGCTTCAGCGACTGAAAAATCTGAAGTAGCTGAGAAAGTAGCTGCTACAGAAAGCAAGGAAGCAAAAGCTGAGACTAAAAAAGAAGCAAAAGCTGAAACTAAAAAATCTGAAGAAGCTCCAAAAACGACAGCGTCATCAGAAACCAGCAAACCTGTAGAGAAGAAACAAGAGTCAAGCTCTAAACCAGCTTCTACAACAGCGGCTGCTACAGCAAAACCTACTGCAACCAGTGCTGCCGCGAGTGAAAACTCAGAAGCACCAGCTGCAAGTGAAGCACCAGGAGAAACTCCTATGGCTCTCAATCGTACAGTGAAGCCAACTTCACTTCGTGGCACTGAAGGTTCTACAGAAGATCGGGCAGTAACTGAAGATCGTAGTGCAGTACTTGATCGAGCTTCAACTGATTTGACGAATGCTGGTGCTTTGGCAACAAGTCGTAGCCGTCGTGGTAAACGTGCTTTGACAGACCATAACGTAGCGCCACTTGATGTTGTAACGACTATAGCTGATAAAGTTGCTGCAAATCCAGACATGACAGATCCTAACGGGGCATCTGTACACTCTCAAACAATTCCAGCTGGCTACCAAGCTAAAGAAGGAGACTTCTATACTTATGGTATCTGGAATCTTACAGAATTCAATGCCCGTTATAATACAAACTACTATGCACGTGCATACAAGAACTTTGACACTTCAACAGATACTAAGGTTGAATTGATTGATAAAAATACGGGTAATGTAGTAGAAACACACACAGTCACTGCAACAAGTGGTGTTCAAAAATTCACTACAACAGGTCAAAAATCCAATAAAGAGTTGACACTACAAGTGGATTACCAAGCAGGTGCTGGTCAAGGACCCGGTAAGACAGATCAACCATTCATTCAAATGGGATTTGAAGTTGGATCAGAGATTCAATCTTTAGTTGCTGCTGGCCATAATCTGACTCCGGCTGAGCAAGCTCGTTTTGATGCTGTTTACGCCGCACGTAACTCAAACGATATCATCAATGCGGTTGAACCTGCTTACAATGGTCGCCGAGTTACGGATACAAACTTTAAGATTCCAGTTAGTGTGGAAAAAACTACTTACTATAAAGTTGTTGATCAGAAAAACCCTACTTATAAAGCAACTGGTAAGTCTGTTACAACTCAGGACTATAAAGAAAATGGTAATGAAACTGAGTTAGCTACATATACTCTGAAAGCTATGGAGGGTCAAAACTTCACAGCTTCTGGGGAACGTCAATTTACAAAGACTGAAGAACTCACAGATAAAATCACTAGAGAAACAGCCTATAAACTATATCAAACAGCTGATCCAGATACGACTTCGGGTTATGTAAGTCGTCCCTACAAAGTTGGTACGAAATTCATGGATGCTGAGCGTGCAGGAATTAAGCGTATCAAGGAAATTGTGGGTGAAGATGGATCTGTAGTGGTTCGTGTTTACCTACTAGATCCAAAACAACAAAGCAAACGTTCAGATGGTACTTTGAACACTGATGGTTATATGCTTTTAGCGGAAACCAAACCAATCAAGCCTGGTGACTATAACAAAGAAGAATTAGTTGTTAAGAAAACTCCTCTTAACACCATTGCTTTCACTGATAGTAAAGGTGTAAACTATCCAAATGGTAAAGAAGTTCCATTTGATTTCCAATGGGATGCTGCCTACACTCCGTATAAGACAGTCTTTGTTCCTTTCTTGGGAGATAATATTGGCCACCTTTCTCCAAATGAACAATTGGTTCGTGGGGTAAATGGTATTGGTACCAACGTTGACTTGCTCAACTCCTTAGTTCCTTACAAACAACCAATTTACTACTATGATAAGACAGAAACCATCAAGGTAAAACCAGAAGTTGAAAAACAACTTGAGGGACGTGTGCTTGTTGATGGTGAGTTCAGCTTCAAGATTAAGGAAAACTCATCTTCACCTGGTGTGGAAGAAACTGTCACAAATAAAGATGGTAAGGCAACCTTCTCAGAATTGTCATTTAAAAAAGAAGGTACTTATACATATACCATCACTGAAGTAAAAGGTGCAGATAAAGATGTCGACTATGATGCTATGGAAGTAACCATGACTGTAAAGGTTACGAAAGACGCTAATGGTGATTTGCAAGCTTCAGTTAAGTACACTGGTGAAGGTGGATTCAAATCAAGTGCAGATGATAAGATCTTCAACAACTATGTTGTGGCTCCAGTTAAGACTAAGTTTGACTTCAGTAAAGCTCTTGCAGGTCGTGAGTTGAAAGAAGGCGAATTCAGCTTTGTATTGAAAGATTCAGATGGTAAGACCCTTCAAACTAAGACCAATACTAAGGCAGGTGTTGTAGCCTTTGATGATTTGACTTTTGACAATACACAAGTTGGTAAGCACAAGTACACTGTAGAAGAAGTTATCCCAGAAAATAAAGAAACTGGTATGACTTACGATACAATGAAGGCGGAAGTAACAATCACTGTTACGAAAGAAGGTCATGTTCTTAAAGCAACAAACACACTTCCTGCAGATACAGAGTTCAACAATACCTTCACACCTGTTGCTACACAAGCTCAATTCAAGTTCACTAAGAAATTGGAAGGGAAAGAGCTCACGAAGGATGCCTTCACATTTGAATTGCTTGAAAATGGTAATGTCATCCAAACGAAGAAAAATGCGGCTGATGGAACCATCCAATTCGACGCGATCTCTTACGATAAAGAAGGTTCTCACACTTATACTGTACGTGAAGTAGCTGGAAGAGATACAAACATCGACTACGATGATATGAATGCAGTCGTAAAAGTTAACGTTACGAAAGATGCTGCATCTGGTGTCTTGACTGCTAAGGTGACTATGCCTGAAGATACAGAGTTTAACAACTTTGCAGTAGCTCCAGTTAAGACTCGTTTCGACTTCAGCAAAGCCCTTGCAGGCCGTGAGTTGAAAGAAGGCGAATTTACATTTGTATTGAAAGATGCAAATGGTAAGACTCTTCAAACCAAGACCAATACTAAACAAGGTGTTGTAGCCTTTGATAATTTGACCTTTGACAATACACAAGTAGGTGTTCACAAGTATACTGTAGAAGAAGTCCAAGGTTCTGAAGCAGGAATGACTTACGACCCAATGAAAGCTGAAGTAACAATTACTGTTACGAAAGAAGGTCACGTTCTTAAAGCAACAAATGCTCTTCCTGCAGATACAGAGTTCAACAATACCTTCACACCTGCTGCAACTCAAGCTCAATTCAAGTTCACTAAACGTCTTGAAGGGAAAGAACTTACAAAGGATGCCTTCACATTCGAATTGCTTGAAAATGGCAATGTGATCCAAACCAAGAAAAATGCAGCAGATGGATCTATCACATTTGATGCGATTGAATACAACGCTGTAGGTGAACACACTTACACTGTGCGTGAAAAAGCTGGAACAGATACAAACATCGACTACGATTCAATGAACGCAGTCGTAACCGTTAATGTAACCAAAAATGCAGCTACAGGTCTCTTGAGCGCAGCTGTTACAATGCCAGAAGACACTGAGTTTAACAACTATGTGGTTTCTCCAGTTGTAACGAAATTTGACTTCACTAAGAAGTTGGCTGGCCGTAAATTGGCTGCAGGCGAATTCAGCTTCGTATTGAAAGATGCTGCTGGTAACAAAGTTGAAACAGTGAAAAATGATGCTGACGGTAATGTTACCTTCTCAGAATTGTCATTTGACAATACAAAAGTTGGTACCCACACATATACTGTAGAAGAAGTGATTCCGGCAAACAAAGAATTTGGAATGACTTACGACCAAATGAAGGCTACAGTGACTGTTGAAGTTGCGAAGAACGGTCATTCATTGACAACTGTTACAAACGTGACATCAACTGGTGGTAAAGATGCTAATGGTAACGCTACTGATGGTACTGCAGATAAAGAATTCAACAACAAAGTTACTCCTCCAGAAACTCCAAAATTCCAACCAGAAAAATTTGTCGTTTCTAAAGAGAAATATGACATCACTGGTAACAAGTTGATGGATGACGACGATGAGTTGACAAATGAGTACACTGAAACAAATGCGGATCCATATGTAGATAAGACAACCAACAACGAACCAGAAAACTTGAATACTAAGACAGTTAAACGTGGTTCTAAATTGGTTTACCAAGTATGGCTTGATACGACTAAATTCACTGAAGCGAACAACATCCAATACGTTGGTGTATCTGATACATACGACGCTGATAAATTGGACGTCAATGCAGCTGACATCAAAGCATACGATTCAGTAACTGGTGCAGAAGTAACCAATAAATTCGACATCAAAGTTGAAAACGGCACCATCACTGCAACTTCTAAAGATGAATTTATCAAAGACAAAGTAAACGCTCCTGTTATCGATACAACTAAGTTCGAATTTGGACGTTACTATAAATTTGATATTCCAGCAACTGTGAAAGAATCTGTTAAAGCTGGTGCTGATATTGAAAATACAGCCAACCAAACAGTTCACGTTTACAACCCAGTAAGCAAGACAGTTGAAAAACCTGAAAAACCAACACAAAAACGTGTCAACAGTGTTCCAGTTCCAGTGGAAATGAACTTCACGAAACGTTTGGAAGGTCGTGAACTTCAAGCCAAGGAATTCGAATTCGTATTGAAGAAAGACGGTGTTGAAGTAGAACGCGTGAAGAATGACGCGGCTGGTAAGATTGTCTTCAAGACTCTTGAATTCGGTCGTGATGATCTTGGTAAGACATACAACTACACAGTTGAAGAAACTCCTGGTACAGATGCAACTGTCAAATACGACACAATGGTTGCTACTGTTAAAGTTGTGGTATCACATGATGGTACAGCGAAAGCGATCGTTGCCAACGTAACAGATGCTGCTGATAAAGAATTCAACAACCGTGTAACACCTCCAGAAGAACCTAAGTTCCAACCAGAGAAATACGTTGTTTCTAAAGAAAAATACGATATCACTGGTGACAAGCTCGTTGACGATGATAGAGAGTTGGCAGACAAGTACGCAGATACCAATGCGAACCCATATGCGGACGATGCATCAAACAACGAAGCAGAAAACTTGAATACCAAGACTGTTGAACGTGGTTCTAAATTGGTTTACCAAGTATGGTTGGATACAACTAAATTTGATGCAGCTAACAAGGACAACATCCAAACAGTTGGTATCTCAGATAACTATGATGAAGCTAAATTAAATCTTAATAAAGCTGACATCAAAGCCTATGACTCTGTAACAGGCGCAGAAGTAACAGATAAATTCGATATCGCTGTCAACAACGGTGTGATCACTGCTAACTTGAAAGCTGGCTTCACGAAGTCACTTGGCGATGCAGAAAACACACAAGTGATCGACACAACTAAATTCGCATTTGGACGTTACTACAAGTTCGACATCCCAACAACAGTGAAAGACGATGTGGTAGCTGGTGCGGATATCGAAAATACTGCGGCTCAAGTTGTAAACTACTACAACCCAACGACTAAGAAAGTTGAAAAACCTGAAAAACCAACTGAAAAACGTGTCAACAATGTTCCAATCTCAGTTGAATTTAACTTCACTAAGAAATTGGAAGGTCGTGAGCTTAAAGCTAACGAATTCACATTCGAGTTGAAAGACAGCGACAATGTTGTGATTGCGACTGCAACCAACGACGCAGACGGTAACTTCAAGTTCACTCCAGTTGACTACACAAACAAAGCTGGTAAAACTGTCACTGCCCTTAAATACCAGAAGGGTCAAGAAGGTACTTACACTTACACTGTAACAGAGGTGAAAGGTACAGACTCAACTGTTACTTACGACCCAATGGCTGCAGTTGTAACTGTTAAAGTAAGTCATGATGGTACTGCGAAAGCCTTGATCACAAACGTGACAGAACCTGCGGATAAAGAATTCAACAACCGTGTCACTCCACCAACAGAACCTAAGTTCCAACCAGAGAAATACGTTGTTTCTAAAGCGAAATTCGATATCACAGGTACGAAGCTCGTTGATGACGATTCTGAATTGACAGATAAATATGGTGAAACAAACACCAATCCATATGTCGATACAACTGCCAACAACGAAGATGAAAACTTGAATACTAAGACAGTTGAACGTGGTCAAAAACTTTACTACCAAGTATGGTTGGATACAACTAAATTTGACGCAAACAACAAAGATAATATCCAAACAGTAGGTATCACAGATAACTACGACAAGGATAAATTGACTGTTAATGCTTCAGATATCAAGGTTTACGATTCAGTTACTGGTGCAGATGTTACGACTAAATTCGATATCGCTGATAACAATGGTGTTCTGACAGCTAACCTTAAGGATGGCTTCACTAAGTCACTTGGCGACGCTGAAAACACTCAAATCATTGACACGACTAAGTTTGAATTTGGACGCTACTATAAATTTGATATCCCAGCAACAGTGAAAGACGATGTGGTAGCTGGTGCCGATATTGAAAACAAAGCAGCTCAAGTTGTGAACTACTACAACCCAGTAAGCAAGACTGTTGAAAAACCAAACAAACCAACTGAAAAACGTGTCAACAGTGTTCCAATCTCAGTAGAATTCAACTTCACTAAGAAATTGGAAGGTCGCGACCTTAAAGCTGGCGAATTCACATTCGAGTTGAAAGACAGCGACAATGTTGTGATCGCAACGGCAACCAACGACAAAGCTGGTAAGATCAAGTTTGCTCCAGTGGATTACACAAATAAAGCTGGTAAAACAGTCACTGCCCTTAAATACAAGAAGGGTCAAGAAGGTACCTACAAGTACACAGTAGAAGAAGTTAAAGGCTCAGACGCAACCGTTACATACGATACAATGAAAGCTGTCGTTACAGTTGAAGTTCGTCATGATGGTACAGCGAAAGCCTTGATCACAAACGTGACAGATCCTGCTGATAAAGAGTTCAACAATACTGTTCGTCCTCCAGAAGAACCTAAGTTCCAACCAGAGAAATACGTTGTTTCTGAAGAGAAATTCGATATCACAGGTGACAAACTCGTTGATGATGATAAAGAGTTGGCAGACAAGTACGCAGATACCAATGCGAACCCATATGCGGACGATGCATCAAACAACGAAAAACAAAACTTGAATACCAAGACTGTGAAACGTGGCGACAAGTTGGTTTACCAAGTATGGTTGGATACAACTAAATTCGACGCAGCTAACAAGGACAACATCCAATCAGTAGGAATCTCAGATGACTACGATGAAGCTAAGTTGGAACTTGATTCTACTAAGATCAAAGCTTACGATTCAGTAACAGGCGCAGAAGTAACAGATAAATTCGATATCGCTGTGAACAACGGTGTGATTACTGCAACCCTTAAAGATGGCTTCACGAAGTCACTTGGCGACGCAGAAAACACACAAGTGATCGACACAACTAAATTCGAATTCGGCCGTTACTACAAGTTCGACATCCCAACAACAGTGAAAGCTGATGTACCTGGTGGTGTAGATATTGAAAATACTGCGGCTCAAGTTGTAAACTACTACAACCCAACAACTAAGAAAGTTGAAAAACCAAGCAAACCAACTGAAAAACGTGTAAATAACGTTCCAGTTGAAGTAGGATTCAACTTCACGAAACGCTTGGAAGGTCGGGAGCTTAAAGCTAACGAATTCAGCTTCGTGCTTAAAGATTCAACTGGTAAAGAAGTTGAAACTGTAAGCAATGATGCATCTGGTAACGTTAAGTTCAAAGCTCTTGAATTCAAGAAGGGTCAAGAAGGCGTACACAACTACACAGTAGAAGAAGTTAAAGGCTCAGACGCAACCGTTACATACGACACAATGAAAGCGAATGTAACAGTCACTGTATCACACGACGGAACAGCTAAAGTTCTTGTGGCAACTGTAGGCGACATTGCGGATAAAGAATTTAACAACCGTGTAACTCCTCCAGAAGAACCTAAGTTCCAACCAGAGAAGTTCGTTCTTAATAAAGAAAAATTTGATATCACTGGATCAAAACTTGCTGACGATGATGATGAGTTGACAGATGAGTATGCAGATACAAATGCCAACCCATATGCTGACAAAGATACCAACAACGAAGCAGAAAACATCAATACCAAGACTGTTAACCGTGGAGATAAGTTGGTTTACCAAGTATGGTTGGATACAACTAAATTCTCAGCAACTAACAAAGAAAACATCCAATCTGTAGGAATCTCAGATGACTACGATGAAGCGAAGTTGGAACTTGATTCTACTAAGATCAAAGCTTACGATTCAGTAACAGGCGCAGAAGTAACAGATAAATTTGATATTACAGTTAATAACGGAGTAATCACAGCAACTCTTAAAGCTGGCTTCACTAAGTCTCTAGGAGATGCAGAAAATACTCAAGTTATCGACACAACTAAATTTGAATTTGGACGTTACTACAAGTTCGACATTCCAGCAACTGTTAAGAACGATGTTCCTGGTGGTGCAGACATCGAAAATACTGCGGCTCAAGTAGTAAACTACTACAACCCAGTAAGCAAGACAGTTGAAAAACCAAACAAACCAACTGAAAAACGTGTAAACAACGTTCCAGTTGAAGTGGAATTCAACTTCACTAAACGTTTGGAAGGCCGTGAGCTTAAAGCTAACGAATTCAGCTTCGTGCTTAAAGATTCAGAAGGTAAGACTCTTGAAACTGTAAGCAATGATGCGGCTGGTAATGTTAAATTCTCAGCTATGGAATTCAAGAAAGGTCAAGAAGGCGTACACAACTACACAGTAGAAGAAGTTAAAGGAACAGACGCAACCGTTACATACGACACAATGAAAGCGAATGTAACAGTCACAGTGAAACACGATGGAACAGCTAAAGTTCTGATCGCGACTGTTGGCGAAATTGCGGATAAAGAATTTAACAACCGTGTAACACCTCCAGAAGAACCTAAGTTCCAACCAGAGAAATACGTTGTTTCTGAAGAGAAATTCGATATCACAGGTGACAAGCTCGTTGATGATGATAAAGAGTTGGCAGACAAGTACGCAGATACCAATGCGAACCCATATGCGGACGATGCATCAAACAACGAAGCTCAAAACTTGAATACCAAGACTGTTAAACGTGGCGATAAGTTGGTTTATCAAGTATGGTTGGATACAACTAAATTTGACGCAAACAACAAGGACAACATCCAATCAGTAGGAATCTCAGATGACTACGATGAAGCTAAATTGGAACTTGATTCTACTAAGATCAAAGCTTACGATTCAGTAACAGGCGCAGAAGTAACAGATAAATTCGATATCACTGTGAACAACGGTGTGATCACTGCAACCCTTAAAGATGGCTTCACTAAGTCACTTGGCGATGCGGAAAACACACAAGTGATCGACACAACTAAATTCGAATTCGGACGTTACTACAAGTTCGACATCCCAACAACAGTGAAAGCTGATGTACCTGGTGGTGTAGACATCGAAAATACTGCGGCTCAAGTAGTAAACTACTACAACCCAACAACTAAGAAAGTTGAAAAACCAAGCAAACCAACTGAAAAACGTGTCAACAACGTTCCAGTTGAAGTGGAATTCAACTTCACGAAACGCTTGGAAGGCCGTGAGCTTAAAGCTAACGAATTCAGCTTCGTGCTTAAAGATTCAACAGGTAAGACTCTTGAAACTGTGAAGAACGATGCATCTGGTAACGTTAAGTTCTCAGCTCTTGAATTCAAGAAAGGTCAAGAAGGCGTACACAACTACACAGTAGAAGAAGTTAAAGGATCTGACGCAACCGTTACATACGACACTATGAAAGCGAATGTAACAGTCACAGTTTCACACGACGGAACAGCTAAGATTCTCGTAGCGACTGTAGGCAAAATTGCGGATAAAGAATTTAACAACCGTGTAACACCTCCTGAAACTCCAGAATTCAATCCAGAAAAATATGTTCTAAACGAAAAAGAATTTGATTTGACTGGAACTTCATTATTAGATGATGATAAAGAGTTGGCAGACAAGTACGCAGATACCAATGCAAACCCATATGCGGACGATGCATCTAATAACGAAAAAGCGAATATCAATACTAAATCAGTTAAACCAGGTCAAAAACTTGTTTACCAAGTATGGTTGGATACAACTAAATTTGATGCTAACAACAAAGACCATATCCAATCAGTAGGAATCTCAGATGACTACGATGAGGCTAAAGTTGATGTTGATGGTTCAGCAATCAAAGCTTATGACGGTAAGACTGGTGCGGATGTAACAGCTAAATTCGATATTACTGTGAACAACGGTGTGATTACTGCAACCCTTAAAGATGGCTTCACTAAGTCACTTGGCGATGCAGAAAACACACAAGTGATCGACACAACTAAATTCGAATTCGGACGTTACTACAAGTTTGATATCCCAGCTACAGTGAAAGCTGACGTTGCAGGTGGAGTTGACATCGAAAACACTGCTGCTCAAGTAGTCAACTACTACAACCCAACTACTAAGAAAGTTGAAAAACCTGAAAAACCAACTGAAAAACGTGTCAACAGCGTGCCAGTTGAAGTAGAATTCAACTTTACTAAACGTATGGAAGGTCGTGAGCTTAAAGCCAATGAATTCAGCTTCGTTCTTAAAGATTCAGAAGGTAAGACTCTTGAAACTGTGAAGAACGATAAAGATGGTAACGTTAAGTTCTCTAAACTTGAGTTCAAGAAAGGTCAAGAAGGCGTACACAACTACACAGTAGAAGAAGTTAAAGGAACAGACGCAACCGTTACATACGACACTATGAAAGCGAATGTAACAGTCACAGTTTCACACGACGGAAAAGCTAAAGTTCTGATCGCGAAAGTTGGCGACATTGCGGATAAAGAATTTAACAACAAGGTGACTCCTCCAGAAACTCCAGAGTTCAACCCAGAGAAATACATCTTGAACGCTGAGAAATTCGACCTTACTGGTAAATCACTTCTTGATGATGATAAAGAATTGGCAGACAAGGTTGCGGAAACAAACGCAAATCCTTACGCTGATAAGGCTGACAATAATGAAGCAGCTAACATCAATACTAAGACAGTGAAACGTGGCGATAAGGTTGTTTACCAAGTATGGTTGGATACAACTAAGTTCACTGAAGCGCACAACATCCAATCTGTTGGTGTTACTGATGACTACGAAGAAGACAAACTTGATATTAATGTTGCAAACATCAAAGCTTACGACTCTGTAACAGGCGAAGATGTGACTGCTAAATTTGATATCAAGGTTGAAAACGGTGTTATCTCTGCAACTTCTAAAGCGGACTTGACTAAGTCACTTGGAGACGCAGAAAATACTCCAGTGATCGACACAACTAAGTTTGCGTTTGGACGTTACTACAAGTTCGACATCCCAGCAACAGTGAAAGATACTGTTAAAGGTGGTGCGGATATTGAAAACACTGCGGCTCAAATCGTTCACCAATACGATCCAACAAGCAAGACAGTGAAGAAACCAAACAAACCAACTGAAAAACGTGTTGTGAACATTCCTGTTTCAGTAGAATTCAACTTCACTAAACGTTTAGAAGGACGTGAATTGAAAGCGAACGAATTCAGCTTCGTATTGAAAGATTCAACAGGTAAAGTTGTTGAAACTGTAAGCAACGATGCATCTGGTAACGTTAAGTTCTCTAAACTTGAATTCAAGAAAGAACAAGTAGGCGAACACAAGTTCACAGTTGAAGAAGTCAAAGGTACTGACGGAACGGTCACTTATGATGCGATGAAAGCAGTAGTAACTGTAGAAGTTAAACATGACGGAACAGCGAAAGCTCTCATCACTAACGTAACAGATCCAGCGGATAAAGAGTTCAACAACCGTGTAACACCTCCAGAAACTCCAGAGTTCAATCCAGAGAAATACATCTTGAACGAATCTAAATTCGATCTTACAGGTGTGAAACTTCTCGACGATGATAAAGAGTTGAAGGATAAGGTTGCGGAAACAAATGCGAACCCATATGTGGACGGTACTGCCAACAACGAAGCTCAAAACATCAATACGAAGACACTCAAGAAAGGTGATAAAGTATACTACCAAGTATGGTTGGATACAACTAAATTCACTGAAGCACACAATATTCAATCTGTTGGTGTTACAGATAAATATGACAGTGCGAACTTGACTGTCAACGGAGCTGATATTAAGGCATACGACTCTGTAACAGGAGAAGATGTAACAGCTAAGTTTGATATCAAGGTTGAAAACGGTGTGATTACTGCAACTTCTAAAGCAGACTTGACTAAGTCACTTGGAGACGCAGAAAATACACAAGTCATCGACACAACTAAGTTGGCCTTTGGACGTTACTACAAGTTTGAAATTCCTGCAGAAATTAAACAATCTGCTCAAGATGGTGTGGACATTGAAAATACAGCTTCACAAATCGTACACCAATACGATCCAACTAAGAAGACTGTAGAAAAACCAGAAAAACCAACTGAAAAACGTGTAGTCAACATTCCAGTTAAGGTTCAATTCCAATTCACTAAGAAATTGGAAGGTCGTGCATTGAAGGCTGGTGAATTCAGCTTCGTTCTTAAGGACGAAAAAGGAAATGTGATCGAAACCGTAACCAATGATGCGGCTGGTAAGATCACCTTCTCAAATCTTGAATTCAAACGTGGTGAAGAAGGAACTCATCTCTACCATGTAGAAGAAATCCGTGGCACAGATTCTAGCGTTGTATACGATAAGATGGTTGCAACTGTTGGTATCGTGGTGAATAAAGCAGGTAAGGTATTAGTAGCTACTACTAAGTTGCCAGAAGATACAGAGTTTAACAACACTGTTATTCCGCCAACAACACCACCAACAACACCACCAACAACACCGCCTAATACACCACCAACACCACCAACACCACCAACACCGCCAACACCGCCAACACCGCCAACACCACCAACACCACCAACACCACCAACACCGCCAACACCACCAACACCGCCAACACCACCAACACCGCCAACACCGCCAACACCTACAACTCCTCCAGCTCCAGCACTTCCTGAAACTGGTGAAGAACAATCAGCATCTGCTGCATTGTTAGGTGCTGCACTTGGTATGGTTGGCCTTGCGGGACTTGCAAAACGCAAAAAACGCGAAGACTAAAATTGAGGTGACATCAGCAAACTTGTTGATGAGGTGACAATTTTAGATCCAACAGGAAGAGGCTTTGCTCGAAAGAGCAAGGCCTCTTTGTTTGGTATTGGAAACTTAGAAAAACATGCATAAATGTGATGAAAAAGTTTCAGTAAAATTCTATATATTCATTTCATTCGGTTACTAGTTTCAGTAAAATTCCATTGACTTGAAGTAGAGAAAACAGTATACTAGTAAAGCAATTTGATCTTTCAAACTGCCGGCAACAAGGGGAATGAATCCACTTTGAATTGGAATACAGTAGGGTTTGGAGTGGTAGTACTTCACACCCTTATTGTCGTCAGTCACCCTCATAAAAGGGATTTAGACTCTGAATGAGTTGTATAAATATAAAAAAACTTCCTTGGAACAGAATTCCATAGGGAGTTTCTTTGTGTTTGGGATCTACTCTTGTTTCTTTTTGTAAGGGATAAGACTGGACAAACCTGCTAAGAGGCCAAGTCCAAGTAGGGCTAGCTGAGAGGTTTCTTCACCTGTTGCAGGTAGATGAGTTCCTTCTTGAGGGGTGTTAGGAACAACTTCAGGGAGTTCCTCTTTTTGGCTTGTTGTTTCAAGAGGTTTCTCCTCTTCTTTGTTAGAGAGAAGTGTTGATCCCTTTTCTTCATGAGCATCAGTCGTGTTTGCTTTTGTCACGGAAGGAAGAGGGCTGACTGTTTCTTCTTTTTCTGTTTCTGGGGATGGTTGTGGAGTAGGGATTTCTTTGACCTTGTAGGCAAAGATCAAGATGGTTGTTCCCACTTCTACGTTCCCAGTTTGTTCAGCTGCACCGATCCGTTCGTAGATGTGGCCGTCGTAGGAGATCTCATCTGGTGCGCTAGCGACGTAATGGGTTCCATTGTCCACATTTGTTGCAACGGCAAGCTCTGGTTGCAATTGAGTGCTAGTATCTTGGATGACAAATCGCGCGATGACCGTTCCTGTAGCTAACTTGTAATCATAGATGACCGTTTTCATTCCTTTTGTGACTGTGCCACTTGGATCAGCAGAATCAGCACGGTGTCCAACTAGATGGTAGATACGACCATCTTTTGTGATTTCTGTTGGGGCCTCACTGGTGTACTTGGTGCCGAAATCTGCCTCTGTAGCAAGGTCTTGCGCCTCTTGCAGATCAGTGTCGCCTCCCTCAATGAGGAATCGTACTCTGACCGATCCTTTGCTGATGGCATAGGTAATAGCAGTATCAGCTGTTGGAGAATCAGGGCTTGGAAGAAGATAGCCTTTGGTTTCGTCAAGTGGATCCACAAGGTTTAAGACTTGTCCACGAGCATCTTTTGGCTCTAATCCCTCCACGTAAGGAAGGGTAGCGGTAGGAGATGCAATGGCGGTTGGATTTGTGAGATCATTTAGATAAGTGATCTCTTTTTGAGCATGGGCTGGTTCTTTACCAGTAGCATAGCTGATCCTATAGGCACCGACTGGGCGATAGATGACCGTATCTGTGATGTCTGCTGCATCAGCATGAATGCCTGTATGTTCTCCTGCTTTTGTCAGATCAGAAGAGGTGGCATCAGTCGATTCTTCTGCTACGACAACATAGCCTTTTTTGACGGGATTTTCAAGAGCTGCAAAGCTTGTGCCGTCTTGAGCTGTCCAGTCTTCAAGACTTGTCTCGCCTGTCACCAAATTGATGGTACCTTTGCGACTGAAATGAAGGGTGTTAGTTTGATCAGCTATTCCTGCAGGCTGGCGGTTAGATCCATCCTGGTCCTCTGTTACATAGGTTACCGTACGGGTCACTGTTTCAGATAAATGATTCAGATCAGCCGTTGTTTGACCAGCTGGAGCTAGAGGAGTTGGATAGACACGACCTTCGCTATCTCCTGGAACAACTTGACCGGCTTGGATGGGCTGTGTTGCAGAAAATTCCACAATTTTTGGTGCCAAGCGGACAATAAACTCTTGAACGCCATCATCATTGGTGTTGTTAGCGTCGCGGTCAAAGTTCGGTTGTCCGTCTGCATCGAAGCCATTCTCTACTAGTTCGTAGCCTTTCTTCAAATAGTTGGCAATGGTTTCTTTTGTAGAGTAGTTGATCTTTTCACCTGTATGACCAACCAAGTCACTGGAACGTTCGAGCTCAACTCCGTTTTCGTCTTGATAAAGAACATGAGCGGCTTCATTGAGTTTGACATAGAGCATGACCCATACATCTAGACTCGGAACATCGATAGCAGCCATCCATTGGCCAGCTCCTCCGTCATAATAAACATTTGCGCTTGTTTCTCGGAGGTTGATGTTGTATTTTCCTTCAACAGCATCAGGTGTTGCCCAGTAAATGCTGGCGTGTTCAGCCTGGTCTTTTGTAATTTTTCCGAGTGGAACAAAAGCTTGAATATTGGTCAATTTTTCGGTTGTATTCACAGCGCTGTTCCATTTGTTTTCAGTGATGCCGACCAAATTGATCAAGTGAGAAATTCGATCACCTGTCTTGGTTTCTTTTGTAATGGTATAAACGGTTCCAGGTTGAACCCCGTCAGCATTATCCAGGTTGGATCCAATGAAGTTGCCGTTCACCAGTACATTTGTATTGTCTACAATCCGACGGGTATCATGCGCCAAGGTGTCGCGTCCGCGGAGAAGTTCTTGATAAGCAACGATGAATTCTTGGTAGTTGAATTCTGCATTGGCAAAGTCGGCATTGACTGGTAGGTTTTGATTGAGATACCATTCTGCTTGGATCACCCCAAAACCTTTAGCATCTTGAGAAGTATTGAGGGCTGCAGTCGTCATATGGTAACCACCGCTCGCTGCGATGATGGCATCTGTCAGCAATTCGTTGTCTTTGCTGAGGGCTGATGCATTTTTACCACGATGGGTATAGGCTGCGATGATAGGAGATTTCCCCTTGTATAAATCTCGCATCCGTTCGGTAAGGCGCGTCAAGGCTTGGTAGGTAGAGTCATAGGCAATGCTATCTCCCCAAACTTCCGCATAAGGTGCAGAGACAGTGGTCTTACCTAGTCGATCAGCATCTCCAGTAGAGATATCGTTGATCATAAAGTCATAGCCTTCTTTTTTGAGGGCCTCTGTTGCAGCTGCGGCTAGTTCTGGATAGTGTTCGCTCAAAGAGAAGCCTTTTCCAGGTTCACTGACTTTTTCCACCCAGTTAGATCCCATGGTATCCCCTTGCCATCCATCAAAATTCCCTTCTTTCATGGCTTTGGTCATGACTTCAATGATGAATTTTTGCCAATTTGGATCGCCTGGATCGAGAAATTGTTGGATATCGGTCGCTGTGACATCCCCCTTTTTACCAAAGTTAAAATGGTCTTCTAGATTGCGAACAACGGCGCTTTTCACTTCATTTGGAACCCCTTCTTCGAGGGAAACTGCGTAAATCATGTTATAGAGCATGGCTTTGGCACCAGTTGTATGGACATGAGCCACCAGCTCTTTGACTGCTTCTGTATCGATGACAGGTAAGTAAGACTTGCGCTTGTCAGGATCTGTTTCGCTATTTGGAATTAAGAAAGTCGCCCAGTCTTGAGTGAAACGTTCAACATTTGCTGGGAATGGGTTGGCAGGTGTATTGTAGACATCGTAGAAGAAATAGTTATTGATGTGCATATTGGCCAATTGGTCAATACTGTTCTTGTAGCCTTCTACCTGATCATTGGTGATGGAGTTGTGATTGTCTTTAGAGCCGGCAACCACCCCATAACGTGGGTAGATCGTCCAGTCATCTTCAACAGCAAGACCCGCTGCTTTATGAAAGGCTTGGGAGCCATCTGCTTTCTTACCAAGGACATCAACGATAAATCCAGCATTAGGTGAAAAGACAGTACTTGGAATTGTCAGTTCGCCACCTTCAACGTTTTTCTTTTCATAAATGACCTGATCTAAATGAGAGACAGTGACATCAGATGAAACCACTTCAGGGTTGTTGATAGAGATGCGGACGTCTTCCCCACTTTTATAAGTCGCTTTATCAAAGGTGACGTCGTTGGTGATTTTTGGAGTATTATAAGTAGTTGCTGGAGTTGCACTGACCGGTTGAGTGGCAGTTACAGTTGCTGTTGATTCCGATGGAGAAGAAGTTGCTTCCGTCGTAGCAACTTCCTCACTAGTAGTGGTAGGAGCACTGGTGTTGGTTGCTACTGCTTGAGCGGTTGCTGGGATCTCAGAAGTCGGATTGGTGTTGACCTCGTCAGCCATGGCAACAGAGCTTACCATCAAGGCTCCAAAAAGGGTAATCATAGAGACCAATGCCTTGTTACGTTTGCGGAAATAGCCGTGCCCTTTTTCAGAGACACTATTTTTTTGTTGTTTCATTTTTTTCTCCCACATACTGTTTGTATAGTTCGTTGAACAGTTTAAAGTAAATTGTTCTATCGATGCCAATAAGTATACGACATTTCACTAGATAGTGTCAATTTAAGGATGGAAGCCTGTTTGAAAATTTTCATGGAAGTATTAGAAAATAGCCTTAAATAGGGGTTTTTGATTCATAAAAATGAAAAACTAAAAAACGTTTGACACAAAATTTCCCCGCATTTTAAAAATAGTACAAATTAGTGATAAAAACAGAACAAGGAGAAACGTTTGTATAAGTTGTAAAGCCTATTAGTAAAAGAAATTCTGCAGTTTATTCTGTTTTTATTTCTGTAAATAAAGTTAAAAAAATTTTTTTAGAAAAATGAACCGGCAAAAATCAGATATCAAACGTTTGACATATATAGAAGAAAACTAAAAAGAAAACTTTTATAAACAAGGAGTTTTATCAAAAAAGAAGCAAAATTTAAATGGAGATGTGAAAAAAATTAAAAAATAATATTGACACATAAGGGGGTAAGTGTTAATATCTCTTTGCAAAAATCGACACTAGCGTTTAAAGTGTTGATTTTTGTAAGGATAAATTTGAAAAAGAGGTTAGAAGGAATTATATGTCACTAATTAAAGATAGCAAGACTACCAAATATGCCTTGCGTAAAACGTCAGTCGCTTTTGGTTCTGTAGCAGTCGCTACGGTTCTTGCAGTAGCAGGTGCTGCATCTGTTTCTGCAGATGAAGTTGCTTCAGCTACTACAACAGTCACTTCAACAACGGCTACTCCAACAAGATCGACAACTGAGACTAAAGAAGTTGCTGTACCAGATTATTTGGAGACTGCGAAAACAGATGCAGCGACTACTGGACTTGAAGTTACAGAAACAGAAGCAAAGACCCAAGCAGATGAAAAAACCGCTGAGCAAGATTATGCGAAGCAAGCCATTGCTATGGATAAAACTGTAGCAGACTATAAGGCAGAAGTTGCAGCGAATCAAGCAACTTATGAGAAGGAAAAAGCAGCCGTAGATGCGAAAAATACAGCGGCTCAGGTAGCTTATGACAAGGAAGTTGAAACCTATAACAAAGAGCAAGCTGCTTACGAAAAAGCAGTGGCTGAAAATGCTGTAGCCCTAGCAGATAATCAGGCTGCAAAAGCGGCTTATGAAAAAGCCTTTGAAGAATACCGAACTGCTTTTAAAGCTTATATTGAGTCTGTTAAAGCCAAACAAGCCGTTGAGACAGAAAACAATTTAGCCCAAAAGGCTTACGATATCAAATTAGCTGACTACAAGGAGAAAAAGCGTCTCTATGATGAAGCGCAAGCAGCGTACTTGATTGATAATGAACTATACAAGAAGAAAAAAGCGCAATACGATGATGCTAAAGATGCCTTTAATAAGATGGTTAAAGAGCGTGGTGGAAACCCTGAGAAGTACAAACAAGATTTGACCTTCCTCCCAGAAGAGTTGGCAGATGGGGAAACAACGACGCTTTACCACCAAACAATAGGTCTTACTACGTATTTGACAAAAGAAGGTCAATCTCGCTTGTATGGGGACGGTAAAGCTACCAAGATGTATGAAACCAAGAACCTACAAGATTCTGATTTGACAACAACGAACCCATATGCAGATAATGAAATTGAATGGGCAGTCGTCAAAGTTGGAGATAAGTTCGACGTCACATACAAGGGCCTTCGCCAAGCTAATATCAAAGAAGGTCGTGATATCAAGCGTATCGCTAAAGTGGTCTACAAGTATGAAGTGAAAAGCTTGCCATCTAATGACGGTCGAGGAATCGTTCAAATTTACAATGATCCAGCGGTAACAATGACGATCGGAAGCTCAACTGACACAGACCAACCCGTCACAGTTGGTGTTGATGTTGAATTTTATGATGAAAATGATCAATTGATTAATTTAGCTAACCATAATGCCATTTTGGCTTTGAATTCCTTAAACCACTGGAATGGAGCTTCTTATGTTGAAAATGACAAACCTCGCGCCCTTCTTGTAGAAGCTAAAGATATCAATGGAAACACTGTTCGTGGAACTTGGGATCCTTATTCAGATGGTAGCAACCCTAGTCTTGACGGAGCAGATGTCGCTGTGAAGCGTGGCTATGCAAACTTCGGTAGCGCTCAAGTCTTTAATGATGCTGACAATCCATTGAAGATCGTTGGTCAAAAAGCAACTTGGGATGGGAATGGTTTCTCAGTCAGTGAAGAAACTGTCCTTGATGTGACGACAGTCAATGCTTCAGGTGGAGGAAATGGTCATTCTATCGGAACAGAAGACTATAAATTTGGGGATAATTCTGATATTGTCGGTACTTATTCAGTTGATGAGGGATCAGGGATTTTGACCTATACTCCACGGATGAAACACCAAAATACACCTCACGTAGAGTCTGTAAATATTGGAAATAAAGAATTTATTAAATTGCCAAATTCTAGTGTTGACCAAGATCCAATTACAAAAGAAGTATTTGCCAAGGAACAAAACCAGTATATGAACGAAGGTGCAACTTTTAATGCGGATCCTTCAAGTTCAACTAAGGGATGGGATGATCCCAAAAGTCCGTATCTCTACTATGGTGGTGGTGCAGTTATCTTGAAAGACGGTCATCTTGAGTTCACTGCTAAGGGAGCGAATGCTACGGATGAAGCAACCCTCTATTGGTTCTCAATCAATTCAAATGTTGCCTTTCCACAAGATCCAGGAGATGAACCGGTGAAACCAACCGCTCCAACCGCTCCAACCGCCCCTGAAAAACCTGAAATCAAAGACGTTCCAGCTGAAAAGGAAGTTCCTGTTCAGCCAGCTTGTCCACTTTACAAGGTAGAACCAAAAGTTCCTGAACAACCAGTGAAACCAACCGCCCCTGAATTGGAAAAGGATCCGGTGCTAAAAGAAACTGTAAAACCAACTGTAGAATGGCATAAAAATAATATTCTTGTTACAAAAGAAGAGCCGCAACCGGAACCGCAACCGGAGCCGCAACCGGAACCACAACCGGAGCCGCAACCGGAGCCGCAACCGGAACCACAACCGGAACCACAACCGGAGCCACAGCCAGAACCACAACCGGAACCACAACCAACACCAACACCTAAGCCAGAGCCTAAACCAACTATTGGCTACCATACACCTGCGCCAATGGTAGAGCAAAAGGTTGAAGAAAATTTGGTCTCAGATGTTGTGAAGGTGAAAGAAGTATTGCCACACACAGGTACAGAATCAGCAACAGCTCTTACGAGCCTTGGCTTGCTTGGTGTGATCGCAACAGGCTTTTGTCTTGCTCAAAAGAAAAAAGAAGACTAAGATTTTCTTTTAATCCTTTAAAAAATATCACGATTAAAAACCAGAAGGCACATCCTTTTGGTTTTTTTTTTATGAAGCATGAAAAGGGAATTGATAACAATTTCCTATAGGTTCTCCTCCATATTTGTGATACAATTAAACTACTATTATCGAAGGGAGAAACTATGATTAATTCAATTGTTTCACAAGGTTTGATTTGGGCCATTTTAGGGTTAGGAATCTTTATGACGTTCCGAATTCTAGATTTTCCAGATATGACGACAGAAGGGTCCTTCCCGCTTGGAGGAGCGGTGGCGGTGACCTTGATTACCAAAGGGGTCAATCCACTCCTTGCGACGCTGGCTGCTATTGGTGCAGGGTGCTTGGCGGGACTTGCGACGGGTCTTCTCTATACAAAAGGAAGAATCCCCACACTCTTGTCAGGGATCCTTGTAATGACGTCTTGTAACTCGGTTATTCTCTTTGTCATGCAGCGGGCTAATTTGGGACTTCTGGGCTATAAAAAAATTCAGGAATTTCTTCCTTTTGCCAGTGGGTTCAATGAGATTCTGATTGGCTTGATTTTCGTAACGCTTGTGATCCTTGGTTTGATCTTTTTCTTGGATACACGCTTGGGTCAAGCCTATATTGCGACAGGGGACAATCCAGATATGGCCAAGAGCTTTGGGATCAACACCGACCGGATGGAATTGATGGGCTTGGTCATTTCAAATGGGATTATTGCTCTTTCTGGTGCACTGATGGCCCAGCAAGAAGGCTATGCGGATGCTTCACGTGGGATTGGTGTCATTGTTATTGGGCTTGCCAGCCTCATTATTGGAGAGGTGCTCTTTTCAAATGTCACTTTGACAGAGCGCTTGCTCAGTATTGCGATCGGATCGATCGCCTACCAATTTTTGATTTGGGCTGTGATTGCCCTTGGCATCAATACCAGCTATATCCGAATCTTCAGTGCCTTGATCTTGGCTATCTGCCTGATGATTCCAACCTTTAAGGGAAAAATCATGAAAGGAGCGAAACTCAGTAAATGACAGCAATTGTAGAATTAAAAAATGTAACCAAAGCCGTGAGCAATGGGATGAACGAAGAAAAAGTCATTCTGGATGATGTTTCCTTGGAAATTCGAGAGCATGATTTTATCACGATTTTGGGGGGCAATGGAGCTGGAAAGTCAACCCTCTTTAATACCATTGCTGGGACGCTTCCGGTGAGCAGTGGAAAGATTTATATTTTGGGAGAAGATGTAACCAACTATTCTCCTGAAAAGAGAGCCAAGTACCTATCGCGGGTCTTTCAAGATCCTAAAATGGGCACGGCGCCTCGCATGACAGTAGCGGAAAACCTCTTGGTAGCGAAGTTTCGCGGAGAAAAACGTGGTTTGATTCCGCGTCACCTGGCCAGCTATAAAGAAGAGTTTCAAACAGTCCTTGCTAAGATCGGTAATGGCTTGGAAAATCATATCGACACAGCAGTTGAGTTTCTATCAGGTGGGCAACGCCAAGCCTTGAGTCTGTTGATGGCGACACTGAAACGTCCAGAACTCTTGCTTTTAGATGAACATACTGCTGCCTTGGATCCAAAAACTAGTCAGGCTCTCATGACCTTGACGAATGAGTTTGTGAAACAAGATGCCCTCACAGCTCTTATGATCACTCACCATATGGAAGATGCTTTGAAATATGGAAATCGCTTGATTGTGATGAAAGACGGACACATCGTCCAAGATCTCAATCAAGAAGAAAAAGCCCAAATGACCATCGCAGACTACTATCAATTGTTTGAGAAAGACTAAGATACAAAGGGCGTAAAATGGGAGTAGGACAGAAGCGATATCCTTCATGGCGCTTCGTCGTCCCACCCCCACAAGGCTGATTAGAATTCTTCCGAGCTGATTAAGCGAGAGAAGAGTTCAATCAGCTACTGTGTCTTGCCTAGGCGCTTCACTAAGATACAAACTCATTTTAGAAACGTTTCTCACGGCGGGAAGTTTTAGAGTATGTTTGTATGAGCCTAATAGAATCGATTGATTTTAATTTTTTAGTAACACTTAGGTTGTTTGATGGAGAAGAAGTTTGTCTGCATGCTAAGCTAGAGACTTGCTCTCTAGCTTTTTCTTTTTTAAAAATTATCTATAAAACCGCATAAAAATTGGAACTAGTTTCAGCTGAAATCGCTTGCAATTACTTAGGTTACTGAGTATAATATAGTTAGAAAGATAAAGAAGGGATTGATACCAATGCCTTATCGAGTTAAAATTTAGGTTACTTCGTTTTAGGCCTGTTTTGCTGATATCTGTTCATGCTCTTATCGTAAAAGAGCAGTCATGTCGTGTGTGTCGGATCGGTTGGACGGTCGGGCAAACCTGCTTAGTTTGTCCGGAGACATAAGAAAACGTGGAAATAGTAGGTAGAAGCTTTTTGTAAAGGTTTTCAAACTTCGATGCGTCCAGTCGAAAAACTAATCATTTGGATTTAGGATAGCAAAGAAAACCTCTGGTATTTTACACAAATACTATTAAATGAAATCAACATCATAAACATTGTTTTGTTAGCCAAAAGGTTAATTGCACCAAGTCAGTGAAGCAGACCAGGCCTCTAGTCCCGTAAGACTGGAGGCTATTTTTATAAGATACTCAGGAGGAGGTGAGAGTATGGGATTGTCGTATGCGCAAGAGTATAGTTGCCGGGACCATTTCCGGCAAAGAGCTTTTGAGCGCTTTGGCGTAGATGATCAGCACTTGAATAAGTGGATCAACCAACACCTCTCCTCCCTCTCTCCTTATGATAGTAATGTGGTTCAACCCGCCAACACAGAAGCCTATGTAGCCAGTGATGGCGTCATCTTTGTCTGCAATATCAAAAGTCGGGAGTTTATCACCTGTTTTAAGGCGGTTAATTACCAAGAATCTAAGGAAGAAGAGGAAGCTTATACGGACATTCACGAAAACAATGTCGCTTCCTTCAAAAAAGATGTGAACCACCTAGTCAATCGCTACCGACTCAAGGAAGCCAAAGAGCTGTTTGAAAACATTGGGGAGGACTTGGATGATTTTTATCGCCTGTCCCAAGCGGTCAAGAACGGCCAATTGAGCGAGCGAAATAGTAAGCGCCTAGAGGAATTGTTAGGCAAGTTTCATGTGATCAAGGCAGCTATGCGGATCATTGAAAATAAACGGGGAGATTACCATCTTTAGGGTCTTTTCCCCCTAAAAATAGGCGCCTAGAAGCCCTCTCATCTACTTCAGATGAGAGGACTTTTTTGCTGTGGAAAGCTTTTTGAAAAAAAGAGAAAAAAATTGTATAATAGAGTGGATATGCAAGTATTTGCAAAGCTGTAATTCGACTTGGGCGACCAAGGACCGTAAGTATTAAAATAATCACACTAAAGGAGACAACAGTGAGTAGTATTAAATTAGTCACTCTTGGCGGTGTTCGAGAAAATGGGAAAAATCTCTACGTTGCCGAAGTGAACGATTCGATTTTTGTCTTGGATGCAGGTTTGAAGTATCCAGAAAATGAGCAACTTGGGGTGGATGTCGTTATCCCCAACATGGATTATCTATTTGAAAACAAGGACCGCATTGCGGGTGTTTTCTTGACCCACGGTCATGCGGATGCGATTGGGGCCTTGCCTTATCTTTTGGCGGAAGCGAAAGTCCCTGTATTCGGGACAGAGTTGACCATTGAGTTGGCTAAACTCTTTGTCAAAAGCAATGACAGTGTGAAGAAATTCAACGACTTCCATGTCATCGATCAGAATTCTGAGATTGATTTTGGTGATGCCGTCGTATCTTTCTTTCAAACAACCCACTCCATCCCTGAAAGTATCGGGATTGTGATTGGCACTCCTGAGGGCAATATCGTCTACACAGGAGACTTTAAATTTGACCAAACTGCCAGCGAGTCGTACGCGACAGACTTTGCTCGCCTAGCTGAGATTGGACGCGAAGGTGTGCTTGCCCTCTTGAGTGATTCGGCTAATGCGGATAGTAATATTCAAGTTGCCAGTGAGCAAGAAGTGGGCGATGCTATCTTAGATACGATTGCAGACTGGGATGGTCGTGTCATCGTGGCGGCGGTAGCCAGCAACCTTTCTCGGATCCAGCAGGTCTTTGACGCTGCGGCTGAGACTGGCCGTCGAGTGGTCTTGACAGGGTTTGATGTGGAAAACATCGTCCGCACAGCTATTCGCTTGAACAAATTGTCTCTTGCCAACGAAAAACTCTTGATCAAGCCAAAAGAAATGAGCCGTTTTGAAGATCATGAATTGATCATTTTGGAAACAGGCCGGATGGGTGAGCCGATCAACGGTTTGCGCAAGATGTCGATTGGTCGTCACCGTTATGTGGAAATCAAAGATGGGGACTTGGTCTACGTCGTCACAACACCATCTATTGCTAAAGAAGCTGTGGTGGCTCGTGTGGAAAACATGATCTACCAAGCAGGTGGCATTGTCAAATTGATCACGTCAAGCTTGCGCGTGTCTGGTCACGGAAACGCACGGGACTTGCAGTTGATGATCAACCTTCTTCGTCCTAAATACCTCTTCCCGATCCAAGGGGAATACCGCGAATTGGATGCCCATGCACGAGTAGCGATGGAAGTCGGTATCTTGCCTGAAAATATCTTTATTCCAAAACGCGGCACTGTGATGGAGTACGAAAAGGGGGACTTCGTCCCTGCCGGTAGCGTCTCAGCTGGAGATGTCATGATCGATGGGAATGCCATTGGTGATGTGGGCAATATCGTCCTTCGTGACCGCAAGGTCTTGTCAGAAGACGGGATCTTTATCGTGGCGCTCACCGTGAATCGCAAAGAGAAGAAGATTATTTCCAAAGCGCGCGTGCACACCCGTGGTTTTGTCTATGTCAAGAAGAGTCGGGATATTCTTCGTGAAAGTTGCGAATTGGTCAACCAAAGTGTTGAAGACTATTTGGCACAAGACAGCTTTGACTGGGGGGAATTGAAAGGTTTGGTGCGTGACAACTTGTCTAAGTTCTTATTTGAACAAACCAAACGCCGTCCAGCCATCCTACCAGTCGTGATGGAAGTGAAATAATAGAAGAAATGGAAACGCTTGGCAGCCAGAGGCTTGCCGAGTGTTTTTAACAGTAGAAAGAGGAAATCAAATGGCAGTTATGCAGATTGAGTATTATTCAGAAGCCTTGAAGATGGAGTGGGGCGTGTCCGTCCTTTATCCTGATGCATCGCGCGTGGAAGATCCAGCGGATACGGATATCCCAGTCCTTTATCTCTTACACGGGATGAATGGCAACCACCATTCCTGGTTGAAGCGGACTAATGTGGAACGCATTTTGCGCAATACCAATCTAATCGTGGTCCTCCCCAATACCAATAATGGCTTTTACACAGATACCCAGTATGGCTACAACTACTACACGGCCATTGCAGAGGAATTGCCAGAGACTCTTTCTCGCTTCTTCCCTAATATGACCAAGAAACGGGAGAAGACCTTTATTGCTGGCCTATCCATGGGCGGCTATGGATCGATGCTCTTGGCTCTCAAGACAAATCGTTTCTCCCATGCGGCTAGTTTTTCCGGTGCTCTAAGTTTCCACGATCGGGACTTTGAAAACAATGACTTGGAACAACCAGCTTTTTGGAAGGGGATCTTTGGAGAGATTGAGGATTGGACGACCAGTCCCTATTCGCTAGAGACTGCTGCCAAGAAGTTTTCAGATAAGAAGACCAAGCTCTGGATCTGGTGTGGGGAGCAGGATTTCCTCTATGAGGCCAATAATTTTGAAGTCAAGGAACTAGAAAAGTTAGGTTTGGATGTCACCTATACCCACAGCCCGGGCAAGCACGAATGGTTCTACTGGGAACGTGAGTTGGAGAACTTTTTACAAACCCTACCAATCGACTTTGAATTAGAAGAACGTTTAAAATAAGATACCAATAGATTGAATATAAGTCAGAGCATTTGTTCTGGCTTTTTTCATATATATAGCAAGAAAGGCTAGAAAGGTCACTTATTCATTTCAGTCCTGCTTTCTTTGTGGTATAATAGGAACGATTGAAAAATGAGCTAGAAATAGCGAACAAGATAAGAGGAGAGAAATATGGCAAAAGATATTCGTGTGCGTTATGCACCAAGTCCAACAGGGCTACTACACATCGGAAATGCTCGTACAGCATTGTTTAACTACTTGTATGCGCGTCACCATGGTGGAACCTTTATCATCCGTATCGAGGATACAGACCGCAAACGTCACGTCGAAGACGGCGAACGTTCCCAGCTTGAAAACCTTCGTTGGTTGGGCATGGACTGGGATGAAAGCCCAGAGACGCATGAAAACTACCGCCAGTCTGAACGTTTGGAACTCTATCAAAAATACATTGACCAACTCTTGGCCGAAGGAAAAGCTTACAAATCTTACGTTACAGAAGAAGAGTTGGCAGCGGAACGTGAACGCCAAGAAGCAGCAGGTGAAACACCTCGCTATATCAATGAATACCTTGGTATGAGCGAAGAAGAAAAAGCAGCTTATATCGCAGAACGTGAAGCAGCAGGTGTGATTCCAACGGTTCGTTTGGCAGTGAATGAGTCAGGTATCTACAAATGGCATGACATGGTCAAAGGCGATATCGAGTTTGAAGGTGGCAATATCGGTGGTGACTGGGTCATCCAAAAGAAAGATGGCTACCCAACTTACAACTTTGCCGTTGTCATTGATGACCACGATATGCAAATCTCTCACGTTATCCGTGGAGATGACCACATTGCCAACACACCAAAACAGCTCATGGTTTATGAAGCGCTTGGATGGGAAGCACCAGAGTTCGGTCACATGACTTTGATCATCAACTCTGAAACTGGTAAGAAATTGTCTAAACGGGACACCAATACCCTTCAATTTATCGAAGATTACCGTAAGAAGGGCTACCTTCCAGAAGCAGTCTTTAACTTCATCGCTCTTCTTGGTTGGAACCCTGGTGGGGAAGACGAAATCTTCTCTCGCGAAGAACTCATCAAGCTCTTTGATGAACATCGTCTCAGCAAGTCTCCAGCTGCTTTCGACCAGAAGAAAATGGACTGGATGAGCAATGAGTATATCAAGAATGCGGATCTTGCGACTATCTTTGAAATGGCCAAGCCATTCCTCGAAGAAGCAGGTCGTTTGACAGACAAGGCTGAGAAGTTTGTAGAACTCTACAAGCCACAAATGAAGTCGGTGGACGAAATCGTTCCATTGACAGACCTCTTCTTCTCAGACTTCCCAGAGTTGACAGATGAAGAAAAAGAAGTCATGGCTGGTGAAACGGTTCCGACTGTACTTGAAGCCTTCAAAGCGAAATTGGAAGCCATGTCAGACGATGAGTTTGTGGCAGAAAATATCTTCCCACAAATCAAAGCGGTTCAAAAAGAAACTGGGATCAAAGGGAAGAATCTCTTTATGCCAATCCGTATTGCCGTTTCAGGTGAAATGCATGGTCCTGAATTGCCAGATACCATCTACTTACTTGGACGCGAAAAATCCATCCAACACATTGAAAACATGTTGGAAAAAATCAGATAATTATCAGAAAAGTCCCTATTAAATGGGGCTTTTTGTTTTACCTCTAAAGTAAAAGTATTATAGGATTTTTTCAAAAAATTGCCCCGGTTTGACAAATTGATCCTACTGAAAACGATTTTATTACTATCTAAAACAAAAATTATAAAAAAATAGCAATAATTAAGGATAATTGCTTCCAAAAATCGACACATTAGTCTATAATGTAAGGGAAATAAAAAATGTAATAAGGAGACAGAAATGTTTTTTAAACGTTCGAACGGTGAATTCCGTGAAACGGATCGTGTGACTCGTTTCAAATTGATCAAATCAGGTAAAAACTGGTTGCGTGCTGCGACTTCTAACTTTGGTCTTTTGAAAGTCATTCGTGGTCAAGTCGAAGAGACTGTTGTAGCTGAAGTGCGTGAAGACGCAGTATCAGTGAAAGAAATGACAAGCCGTGGCTTGCTCAAAGGGATCGTAGCAGCTGGGGCTGTTTTTGGTGCAGCTACAGTAGCGAATACTGCAAAAGCAGATGAAACAGGATCAGACGTTGCGACTGCATCTGAGCTTTCAAGTGAAGCTCTTGTAGTGCAAGGAAGTACTGTACTTGGTACAACTTCAACAACTGAATCTCAATCTGAATCAACAACAGCATCAACAACTGAGTCAACTACTGAATCTCAATCTCAATCAACAACAGAATCAGCTAGCGCTTCTGCATCTGCAAGTGCTTCAACCTCTACAAGCGTATCTGTATCTCACTCAGCTTCATTGAGCGAACAAGGTTCAGCAGAACTTTCAGCAGCTTCAAGCGAATCAACTGTAGCAGCTGGCTCTGAAGCAAGTGTAGAAAGCACTACAACAGTAGCGAAAGCTGAAGATAAAGTTGTTTTGGAACAAAACACTTCAGAAGCAGCGTTGTTGAACAAGATTGCAGGAGACTACTCAGCAACTGTTTCAGCTCCAGAAAAGAAAGCAGCACTTGATGCGGCCATCGCTAAAGTTCAAACAGAATTGACAGCAAGCAACAGCTTAATCAACGCTAATGCTTCAGCTCAATCATACGCAGACCAACGCGAACGTTTGAGCAAGTCAGTAGATGACATGATGGCAACCTTGACTGCAGCAGGATTTACTGGAAACACAACAGTGAACGGTGCTCCAGCAATTTCAGCTCAGTTGGCACCAATCGCTACTTCAAATACACTTGCAGCAGGTGTTGACGCAACTCCAGGTATGGACGATGCTAATGGTGCAACACTTACAGACAAAGCGACAAGCATTCCTTCTGGATACGCAGCTGACCCAGCAGCAAATCGTATGACATTTGGTGTTTGGAATCTTAAATCATATAACCAAGATTACAACACAAACTATTATGTGACATTGTCAGTTGATAAGACAACTAGCACAAACAATCCTGATGTTTATGTACGCTTGGTAGATAAGAATACAGGAAGTGAAGTTGCAAGTACAACTTTGTCTTCAGCCAACGCTGGTAAAGAAGTAAATCTTGGAAACCTTTCATCTAAGACTTATTATCCATACCTTGTATATAATGCATCAACTGATAGTGGTTCTGCAAGTGTGGATATCATTATTAAAAACAACGGAAATGTTTCATTCGCCAAAACGACTGAACAAGTGTATGACTACTTGACACCAGCTAACCAAACTGAAAGCAAACCAAACGTTGAAATTGGTGTTCCATCAACTAAGATGAGCCAAACAACTCACTATAAAGTAGTTGATACTGCATCTTCAACTTATAATGCAAACCGTTCAACAGCAGATACAACAACTCAAAGCTACAAACCAACTGGTAATGAAACAGAACTTGCTTCATATACCCAAACAGGTATTCAAGGTCAAAACTATACAGCTTCTAACCCACGTTCATTTGAGGGGTATGTTTTGTACCAACAAGCAGACGCTTCAACCATGTCTGGTGAACTTGGTAACTCTGTAGGGACCAAGTATGCGGAACTTAAGGGTACGCGTCAACACTACTACGTGAAACGTATTCGTGAAGTAGTTGCCAACGATGGTTCAACTGTAACTAAACTCTATGTTTTGGACCCATCATCTGTTTCAACATATAATGAAGCAACAATGGGAAATAACACAGATACAACTGGCTATACCCTTGTTTACACAACTCCAGTAATTAAACCAGGCGAAAAATATATTCCATCTGCAACAAGTATGGATACAGATAAAGTCCTTGTTTCAAGCAAGAATGGTGATTATCAAATCCAAGTTTCTCCATGGCATAATCCTGATAAACCAGAAGAAGGTCTAGTTTATCTATCAGGTTGGTATACAGCGGGTCATCATGGTGAAAAAGCCTATATGTTCTTGGAGCATCCAAAAGGAACTGAAAGCTCAACACCAGGAGGAAATAAAGAAAACGTAGTTGGTGGACAAAACTCAGGAAACTTTGGTAACCAATTCTCTATTCCATCAGCAAATGAAAAACCATCTGGTGATACAGTGCACTACTACAAGAAGACAGATGAAAAAGGGAATGTTTACGTTCACTATAAAGATACTGAAGGAACAACTATTAAAGCTTCAGTAACAGATGAAGATAAACAACCTATCAACAAAGCATATGACACAGTAGTAGATAACCGTCCAGCTACAATTGAGTACAACGGTAAAACTTATGAGTTGGTACCAGCAGGTACATATACTGTTGGTCAAGTCGACTCAGATGGTCACCTTACAACTTCAGATGATGTTAAAGGTTCAGTTGCTAAAGAAGATAAAAATGTAACGTATATCTATAAAGTGAAAGAAACACCAAAAGAAGGTGAAGTTGTTATCACTTATGTAGATACGAAAGGTAACGAAATCCAAAAATCTCGTCAAGATACACCTAAATCTCCATATGATACACCATATGATACAACTGAAAAAGGTGAAAAACCAAATATCATCAAGACCACTGATGGTAAGACATATAAGATTGTACCTAAAGGTGATTACCCAGTAGGAGATGTTGATGAAAACGGTCATTTGAAGTCTTCAGACCCTATTACTGGTAAAGTTGACAAACCAAAATCAACCATTACTTACGTTTATGAGGAAGTTGGAAGTGTCTTCGTTCATTATAAAGATATTAACGGAAATACGATCATGGGATCTGTTATTGATGAGCAAGATCAACCACTTGAGAAGGATTATGATACAGTAGTAGATAATCGTCCTAAAGAAATTAAATTTGAAGGTAAAACTTACGAACTTGTAGAAGCTGGTAATTACCCAGTAGGTCAAGTTGACAGCCAAGGTCACTGGACAGGTGATGATGATACGACTGGTAAAGTGGCTTCAGGTGAGAAGAATGTTACTTATATCTATAAGTTGAAAGACGAATCTCAATCAGATTCCGGTTCAAATTCAGCATCAGCATCAGCTTCACAATCATTATCAGAAGTTGTATCTAACTCACAGTCTGTATCAGAACAAGCTTCTAAGTCAGCGTCTGAATCAGCATCAGCATCATTGAGCCAATCAACTGTTGAATCAGCAAGTGTGTCAGCGAGTCAATCAGCATCGTTGAGTACGTCAGCACAAGAGTCAGCAAGCGTATCAGCAAGCCAATCAGCATCATTGAGCACATCGGCTTCAGCATCAGCAAGCGTATCAGCGAGCCAATCAGCGTCATTGAGCACATCAGCATCTGAGTCAGCAAGCGTATCAGCGAGCCAATCAGCATCATTGAGCACATCAGCTTCAGCATCAGCATCAGTATCAGCAAGCCAATCAGCATCATTGAGCACATCAGCGTCTGAATCAGCATCAGTATCTGCAAGCCAATCAGCGTCATTGAGCACGTCAGCGTCTGAATCAGCATCAGTATCAGCAAGCCAATCAGCATCATTGAGCACATCGGCTTCAGCATCTGAATCAGCATCGCAATCTATTTCAGAATCACAATCAGCTTCAACAAGCCAATCAGTTTCTGAATCAACATCAGCGTCTGAGTCAGCATCAGAATCAGCTTCAACATCAACGTCTGAATCTGTTTCAGCATCTGAGTCAGCTTCAGCATCATTGAGCGCATCAGCATCTGAGTCAGCATCAGTATCTGCGAGTCAATCAGCGTCATTGAGCACATCAGCGTCTGAATCAGCATCAGTATCTGCGAGCCAATCAGCATCATTGAGCACATCGGCATCAGCATCAGCATCAGTATCTGCGAGCCAATCAGCATCATTGAGCACATCGGCATCAGCATCAGCATCAGTATCAGCGAGCCAATCAGCGTCATTGAGTACATCAGCGTCTGAATCAGCATCAGTATCAGCGAGCCAATCAGCGTCATTGAGTACATCGGCTTCAGCATCAGCATCAGTATCAGCGAGCCAATCAGCATCATTGAGCACATCAGCTTCAACATCACTTTCTACATCTGTATCACAATCAGCATCTAACTCTTCATCAAATTCTGAAAGTGAAAAACCTCAAGGTGAAGTTATTATTACTTATATCCGTGAGAATGATGGTAAGGAAATTAAAGTCCAACGTCAAGATACTCCTAAGTCAGACTACAACACGCCTTATGACACTACTGAGAACGATGAACAACCTAAGTACATTGAGTTTGAAGGTAAGAAATACGAACGTGTACCGGCTGGTGATTATCCGGTAGGTAAAGTTGATAGTGAAGGACATCTTGAAACTTCTGATCCAATCAAAGGTAAAGTAGAAAAACCAGTTTCTAAGATTACTTATGTTTATAAAGAGGTTAAAGAAGATCCAACGAAACCTAAAGAAGGTGACGTAATCATCACTTACGTAGACGAAAATGGTAAAGAAATTCAAAAACCTCGTCAAGACACACCAAACTCACCATATGACACACCATATAACACAACTGAGGAAGGTGAAAAACCTAACACTATCAAGACTCCAGACGGTAAGACATACAAGATCGTACCGAAAGGTGACTACCCAGTAGGTAAAGTTGATGGCGATGGACACTTGGAATCATCTGATCCAATTAAAGGTAAAGTTGATAAACCACGTTCAATCATCACTTACGTTTACAAAGAAGTGAAGGGTGACGTTTACGTTCACTATAAAGACACTGAAGGTAACACAATTAAGACTTCAGTTGTTGATGAAAAAGATCAACCAGTTGATAAAGACTACGATACAGTAGTAGACAACCGTCCAAATGAAATCCAATACAATGGTAAGACATATGAATTGGTACCAGCTGGTAACTACCCAGTAGGTAAAGTTGATGGACAAGGTCACCTTGAGTCATCAGATGCTACAACTGGTAAAGTGATCGAAGGACGTAAAGACGTTACTTATATCTACAAACTTAAAGAACAACCAACTCAACCTAAGGGTAGCGTATACGTACACTACAAAGATACTGAAGGTAACACCATTAAAGAATCAGTAACAGATGAGTTAGACCAACCAGTAGGTAAAGACTACAACACTGTTGAAGACAACCGTCCACAATACATTAGATTCGAAGGTAAAACTTACGAAATCGTACCAGTCGGAAACTACACAGTTGGTAAAGTAGATACTCAAGGTCACCTTGAATCAACAGACCCAACAACTGGTAAAGTGGTTGAAGGACGTAAAGACGTTACTTACATCTACAAACTTGTCGAAGAACCTGTACAACCTAAGGGTAATGTATATGTTCACTATGTAGATGAAAATGGTAACACGATCAAGACTTCAGTAGTGGATGAAAAAGACCAACCAGTAGGTAAAGACTACGATACAGTTGTGGATAACCGTCCTAAGACAATCACAACTGCAGATGGTAAAGTCTATGAATTGGTACCACAAGGTAACTACCCAGTAGGTAACGTTGACGGTGAAGGTCACTTGACAACAACTGACCCAACAACTGGTAAAGTTATCGAAGGTGATAAGAACGTTACTTATGTTTACAAACTTGTGAAGACTCCAAACGTTCCAACACCAAACACTCCAGTGCCACCAACTCCAACACCAAATACTCCAGTGCCACCAACACCAACACCAAATACTCCGGTAGATCCAACACCTAATAAACCAATGGATCCAACACCAAACACACCGGTAGATCCAACACCTAATACACCAGTGAACCCAGTTCCTGAGCAACCAGCTAAACCAGCTCCAGCTCTTGAACAACTTCCAAATACTGGTGAAACAGGATCTGTAGCTTCAGCTCTTCTTGGAGCAGTTGCAGGGGTTGCAGGGGTTGCAGCACTTGGAAGCCGCAAAAAAGAAGATGAAAAATAATCTTCTATCCTAATTTGATTCGGTCATTTCATGTATGTGGGAAATGAAAAAGGATCCAAAAAGAGAACCTCCGGGTTCTCTTTTTGTGTGCTGTTTTTTATGTTAAAAACTAGTCTTAATTAGTTACTTTTGGGGAAAATTAGTGTATAATAACTCGATATCTTATTTTTAAGGAGCGGACATGTTTTTTAAACGTTCGAAGGGGGATTTTCGCGAAACGGAGCGAATCACACGTTATAAATTAATCAAATCAGGAAAGAATTGGGTGCGGGCATCTGTCTCGCGGTTAGGCCTATTTCGTGTCATGCGGGGTGGTGTAGATGAAAACATCGTGGTTCAATATGAAGCATCATCACACTCTATGCCTACGGATCTGGTCAAAGGGATGGTTGTGCTAGGGGCTCTGGCTGGGGCGACAACGGTTGCCAATCCAGTATTTGCTGAGGAAAATGAAATGAATGCGACTGTTGGATCAGAAATCAGTCCGTCGACCGGTGTAGCGGGTTCGGATAGTCTTGTCTTGGGGACGACGTCTACCACAGACTCTGTGTCAGCGAGTCACTCCATAAGTGAATCCATCTCATTTTCAGAGTCAGCTAGTGACAGCCTTTCTCTGTCTCAATCGGTATCTTTGAGCGAATCTCATGTTGTCAGTGCATCAATGAGTCCGTCCACTTCAGAAATTGCTAGTAGCACTCTCTCAGAGAATGATACTATTCATGTAGCTACTTCTGAAACGAGTGAGAAAGTAGCAGAGGCTCAAAACAATCGCTCGGAAGACCAGGTGAAGCGTCTGCAAGTTTTGGCTTTGGATTTATACACCTATCGTGCGCAGGCTTTGGAAATCCCTGGGACAGAATCTGCTATTGAAAGTGGAGATCTGGCTTTAGAAGCTATTCGTACAGGCTTATCCAATCCGGCAATCCAAATGGATGCCGTGGAAAGCCAGGCTAAGAGTGCTCGCAATCGCTTGGTTAATGCGGTGCTTCGTGCTACTTCAGGTCAACGGGATCCGCGTAACGGGAATCGTATAGATGCTGATACCAGTCTCCGTGCGCCTCAGTATAATTTAGGCCCAGCTAATAATACTTTGATTTCTGTCTATAATTCAGATTACCTCAATTATGCTTATAATGTTGTGGAAACCATTCCTACACGAAATAGTATTAAAAGCATTGCTTACGCTTCTGGTAGTGATCGTGTGAATGGCATCAATGTGCCTCAGACGTCGGCCTTGAAAAATAGTGCAGTGGCCTTTAATATCATGGGAACTGTTGGGCAGACAGAGGTCGTAACGCCTGGGAAAATTTATAATGTTTCTTTTGTAGTGACCAATACGGCTAGGCAGTCAGTGACACGAACGCTACGCATTCAGGTTTTGCCGCAAAATGATGGCATTCGTAATCCGATTACGGCTGTGACGACAGCGACTTTTGTCAATGATACTACTAACTTGGCCCAGGCTGAAAAAGAGAAGATTTGGGAAGCGTTTAAGACTGCTAACCCTAATATTGCCACTTCAAAGGATTTTAAATCTTATTCCGTTTCATCATCTGGTGTGGTGACCATTACTTATAAGGACAATACTTCTAATGATGTGACCATGCCTGTGCAACGTCTTGCAGCTCCTACTGTAGAGACACGCTTGCTGGAGAAAGCTTACACTCAAACGCCTGTAACAGTGACCGGTGCTGAGCCTGGATCGACCGTTGTCTTGTATAACAATGATGATGAAATCGGAACAGCAGTAGCGGATGCTTCTGGACAAGCGATCGTAACACCGAATGCTCCCTTGCAAACGGGTGGAGTAACAGCCAAAGCTCGCATCATGTATGGTGATTATGCGGTGTATTCAGATGCCAGTAATTCCGTAGCTGTAACTGACGGAACGCGTCCTGAAGTGACGGCTAAGTTGACCGTCAATGGTGTGGAACCGAAATCAACCCCTCTTGAAGGTGGTGGGAAGAATTATACTATTTACGCTGGTGATGATGCGGTTGTGACTTTCACGGCAACGGATGACAGTGGCAAGCTTAAAGAAATGAAAGTCGTTGCAAGAGCCGATTTGAATGACAATGCCTTGAACGGCAATTTCTTTGGTAGTAGCCAGTATGGGACAGGTGATATTGCTCCTATCACGGGAGATATTACGGCTACCAGTGCAAACCCTGCAACCATCACAACGACCATTCATTTGAAGGATGATCTTTACCATACCTACCGAAATACATGGCAACGCAACGTCGCGGCTATTGACAATGCCTCCAATATGAACCGTCCAAACGGTTTGGGTGAGATTCGGATTACCCAGGGGCGTCTCGCTGATCGTACGCCAGGTGTGGCGCCGACAAGCACTATTCAGGTGACGAGTCTAACTGCATTGACAGATGCAGATAAGAGCAAGGTGATTGCTGCTGTATCGGCAGTCAACCCAGAGGTGGCCAACCGGATTAAGTCCTATACGGTTAATAGTGATGGTACAGTCACCATTACTTATAAAGATAGTACGACCAATGTTGTAGCGGTGAAACTGTCAGATAGCGATCACAGTCAGTCTGTATCAAACAGTCAGAGTGCATCTACGAAGACTTCGCAATCGATCAGTCAGTCTTTAAGTGCGAAGCAATCACAGAGCGTATCGGCTCAGCAGAGCGTTTCATTGAGCCAGTTACTGAGCTCGGTTCGCTCACAAAGTTTGTCAGCTTCACTAAGCCAATCAACTTCTGCAAGTGTCTCAGCTCAAGCTAGTTTATCTCGCAGTCAATCGTTGAGCAAGGAGGTTTCTCAATCTCAATCCGCTTCAACGAGTCAATCTGTATCGACAAGAAAATCTGAATCTGTGAAAGTTTCGGAATCAGCATCCGCAAGTGTCAGTGACTTGCAGTCTGCTTCGGTATCAGCAAGTGTATCCAAAGTGGTTAGCCAGTCTGTCTCAAGTTCGACATCCGCTTCAACGAGCGCCTCTGTTTCAGTGAGTCAGTCAGCATCAGCATCGCTTTCACAGTCGGTATCAGAGTCACTAAGTCAATCGACTCGCGAGTCGGCTTCAAAATCCGTAAGCCAATCGCAATCTGAGTCTGCATCAGTATCTTTGAGTGAGTCCGCTAGAAAATCAGCATCGTTGAGCACTTCCGTATTAGAGAGTCAATCAGCCTCAACTTCGGTGTCGGTTTCTACCTCTGAATCGGTGTCGACTTCCGAATCAGTATCTGCATCTGAGTCTGTTTCTGTATCTGAATCAGTTTCAACGTCTGAATCAGTGTCGACATCAGAGTCTGAATCAACATCCGAGTCATTGTCCGCGTCCGAGTCTGCATCTACATCAGAATCAGCTTCTGCGTCTGAGTCAGTTTCAACGTCCGAATCAATCTCGACATCAGAGTCGGTTTCAGCATCTGAGTCGATTTCTGTATCAGAATCAGTGTCTACTTCTGAATCGGTGTCAACATCAGAATCAGTGTCAGCGTCTGAGTCGGTATCAGCGTCTGAATCAGTTTCAACGTCTGAATCGGTCTCAACGTCTGAGTCAGTTTCAACGTCTAAATCAGTGTCTGCTTCTGAATCAGTCTCGACATCAGAGTCAGCATCTACATCAGAATCTGTATCAACGTCTGAGTCAGCATCTGCGTCCGAGTCAGTCTCAACGTCTGAATCGGTTTCTGTATCAGAATCAGTGTCTACCTCAGAATCAGTTTCAGCGTCTGAGTCGGTTTCAGCATCTGAGTCAGCGTCAACTTCTGAATCAGTGTCTACGTCTGAATCGGAATCGACATCAGAATCAGTTTCTGCATCTGAGTCAGCGTCAGCCTCTGAATCAGCTTCTGCGTCTGAGTCAGCGTCA